>JAFSRL010000039.1 GCA_017446125.1 Lachnospiraceae bacterium | reverse complement strand
GGTTGGCGCCTAAGAACTTGCGCTTCGTATCCTTCCAGAAAATGGAAACCGGCGCAATGTTCAAGATGTTCTCCAGGAGGTTGTCGGTTCTTGCGCTCTCCTCTTCCGTTAAGCGCATCTCCTCCTGCACATCATTGATGTCCGAATGCACCGCGTAAACGACAATGGAATCTTCGTCCGCACGGTCCGCACGCAAGCGCACACGGAACCAGCGGTAATTCTTGCTCTTGCTCGCGCGGATCCGCATTGTGAGTTCAAACGCCTCCGACTGATCCTCCTGCAGGTGGTTGATAACGCTGCGGTATTTCGCATCGTCGTCCGGATGCAGGATGGTCCGGCTCTTTTCGTTGAACAGCGCAAAAAGCTGCTCCTTTGTCTGACGGAAGGTGTCACAGCACTCATCCGTCGCAAGGATCAGCTTCTTTTTGTCCGGCCAGTACTGGAATACCAGCATCAGGACCGGCATGCGCTCGATGATTGCCCGCTCGCTCGGTTTCCACTCGAAGGTTTTGTGTCTCATATACTCATTTTAGCATAAAAGTGGGCCTAAGGGACAGGGATGACAATGGGGACGGTTCTAAATGTCACCAAGATGACAAAGGGGACGGGTACATAATGTCACCTGTTTTCCAAGGTGACATTTGGACCTGTCCCTTTTGTCATCTCCTCAGTCCCTTCGGATACATATTCTTCAACACTCCCCCGGCCACCCGTGCGAACGCGATTGACACGCCCTCGCAGGTAAGAAGCGCGTATCCCTTCACATCTTTCAAATGCTCCGGTGCTAGAAGCGTCTCCCCGTGCAGGTAGCGCCGCACGTCCTCTGAAGTTGCGGGAAGGTCGAGCGTGTATTGCACATCACGCGATGACAAAAACAGCGCCAGTGCATGCGCGGGATCGAAGCGTTCTTTTTTCACGGTCCCTAAGTGCAGCCCCTGCCGTAAGACCTTTATCGTATCAGTTACAGGGAAGTCCTTCGGGTACGCATAAATCTGATCTTTGTTGCGGACCACCGTGAATGTCGAGAGCCGTTCTCTGCCCTCCGCGGTCAGCGCCTCATTCAAAAACGCCGTGAACGCAACATCCGGCGCTCCCTTTGGCGGCTTCACCACGCCGCGCATTGCCTGTGCCCCCTTTACCAAAACGCCATCCTTTATGAGCAGTGCCGCAAAATGTCCTTCACCCTGTTCCATGTGCGGGTAGATGCGCTCTTTTCGTTCCAACCGATATTCCGGATGCCTTGCCAGAAACGCCTCCACCTGTTTCTCATTTTCTTCCTCGGAAAACGTACAGGTCGAAAACACAATCCGCCCGCCCGGTTTGACGCACGCATCCGCAGCTTCCAAAATCGATGCCGCGCGCACAGCGCACATCGTTACATTCTCTTCACTCCACTCCTTCACTGCCTCAGGATTCTTGCGGAACATCCCCTCGCCGGAACAGGGCGCGTCCACCAAAACGGCATCGAAGTATGCAGGGAAAAATGCCGCAATCCGCTCCGGTGTTTCATTGGTCACAACCGCGTTCGCAATGCCCATCCGCTCGATGTTCTCCGAAAGCACCTTCGCCCTGCCCGGAATGATTTCATTTGAAACAAGCACACCTTCTCCGTTCAGATACGATGCAATCTGCGTGCTCTTGCCGCCCGGCGCCGCGCACAAGTCCAGCACATGCTCGCCCGGCTTCACATTTAAAAGCGTCACCGGATACATCGCGGAGGGTTCCTGCACATAATACGCGCCCGCCGCGTGCAGGGGATGAGCGCCCGCCTTATCCTCTTCGGAAATATAGTACCCGTTCTTCTCCCACGCCACAGGCGTCATATCGGGGAAGGTCTTTTGCAAAAGCGCCGTCAGGCTTTTTGTCTCTTCGGCGCCGCCCGAAACTGCTTTTAACGGATTCACCCGCAGGCCCTTTACGGGTGAGCCTTCACAGACCGCGTGAAAAAAAGCGTCCGCCTCGATTCCGGGCAGACGCCTCATTCGCTCTACGTATGCATCCGGGAGCAGCACCCCGCAGACGTTAAAAGTGGACACTGTGGTATTCATCCAGCTCCAGACGCTCCACCTCATCCTTGTGTGTCTTCATGTATTCCTTGATGCCCTTGAAGGTCTCAGGGCTTAAGATGTGCTCGATGCGGCAGCCGTCCTTTTCCGCGATTTCCGCGTTCACGCCGGCAACGAGCCGCAAGAACTTCGTTAAGGTCGTGTGGCGCTCGTAAACCTTCTTTGCCTTCTTCAACCCCTTTTCCGTCAGGTTGATCTCGCCGTCCTCCGCCATGGTGATGAGACCGTCCTCTTTCAACAGCCCCACCGCACGGGAAACGGAGGGTCTTGAAAACTGAAGCTCCTGCGCAATGTCAATCGACCGCACAAGCCCCTTCTTATTTTTCAGGATGTAGATGGTTTCGATATAATCTTCGCCAGATTCGTGTATCGCCATGCTTCCTCCGGTACGTTCTGCCGTTAGTCTTCGCTACCCATACTATGATAGCCCCAAACAAACGATTTTTCAAGCAAAAAAAGAGAGCGGTTTGATTCCGCTCTCTTTGTCAGCAACGTTATTTCGCATAATCCGTCACTCTGCTCTCCCGTATCACGTTGACCTTGATCTGGCCAGGATACTGCATCTCTGCTTCGATCTGCTTGGAGATGTCGTGTGCCATTAAGATCATGTCGGTATCCGACACCTGCTCCGGCACCACCATGATGCGAACCTCGCGTCCGGCCTGTACGGCAAAGGAATGATCGACACCCTTATAGCTGTTGGTGATTTCCTCCAGCTGCTTCAAACGCGTCGTGTAGGTCTCCAAGGTTTCTCTTCTTGCGCCCGGTCTAGCCGCGGAAATCGTATCCGCCGCCTGCACAATGCAGGAAATGAGGGATGTCGGTTCCGTGTCCCCGTGGTGCGATTCCACCGCGTTGATGACAACCGCGTTTTCCTTATACTTCTTACAGATGTCAGAGCCC
>JAFSRL010000038.1 GCA_017446125.1 Lachnospiraceae bacterium | reverse complement strand
TTAATACCACTTTGCAACCCCTAATTTTAAATTTTATGTTTTCTTTAGAAATGTCCGGGCAGGCCGAAGAGATAACGTCACCGTATGAGTCAGGGGGACGGGTCCACTGACTCATTTAATCGTAATGGCTGATTACATCAAACCAATAGCGATCAATATCTTCCATGGGTTTTCCAGTCATTCCCGTAAAATAGTCAAGAAAGTCATCCTTAGTGATTCTCTCATCCGTTATAATCTCCCCGGATTGCCCATAGGTAATGTAATAGTAGTATGCTCCTTCACCATCCATACCATCTTCAAGAAATCTTTTTTTCATGTCTTCATAGTCTTCCATTTCCTCATAGGAATATATGATATAGGCACATATCGCATGGGTAGAATACATATTGTTGTCATCATCAAACATTTTCTCGCTGTATCCAACATACATATAGGCTGAACCAACATCATCATAGGAAACCAGATTATTATCTCCGATAAAAAGATATCTCGAGTTGTTATTTACATCCCAATGAAGTCTTTCGACTCCACTCTTAGTAGACTTAAATACAGCTATTACCGTTTTGAAGTTCTCATCAAACGGACTGATATCCTCCCAGATCAATTCGTCAACACCATCTCCTGTGACATCAAAATAGTGCCATGTTGATGCGATACCTCTTTCGATCATAAGTGAGTAAATGTCTTCCATCTGTTCCTTTTGTTTATCATCTACATTTACAACAGAAAAATCGCCCTCGGTAATCGCAGTAAACTGTTCTGCATTTTCTTTGTCAGAAAATAAAGACACATCTGTGGTTGAATCGTTTTTTTCTTCAGCACTGTTTCCGATATGGCTTTCTCGATCCATATTTGTTCCACAGGATGAAAGCAGCATACAGATTGTAATTGCTATTATAATTACTTTCTTTTTCACAATCACCGTCCTGTTAATCCCTATGAGTCCGGGACGGATACCGTGACTCTAAGAAAATATAATAATCATTAATAAAAAATAATATTGATTAATATAATCTAACTTTTGTTAAGTTTCATAATCTGTATCAAAGACTGTCAACACTTACGTCGCCGGTGCTCTGTCCGGCTTGTCGACGAGCTCCTTGATGGGGCGGCCGGTGAGGTCGATCCCGTTCATCTTGAGGGCCTCCGCCCAGTATTTCTCAGGGATGTCCGGCCAGACGCAGGTGCCGGTCTCTTTTTCGCACAGCCGCATTGCAATGAGCTGAATCGTTTCGTTGAGATCAACGCCGGTGCGGATCGTGTGCATCGTCACGGCGCTCCATGCGGGCGCACGCTCGAGCAGGCCGCTTGACTCAAACTCATCGAGGATGGAATACCGGTCGTAGTCTAACTGGATGTTCTCCTCCTCCCAGGTCTTGCCGTCGCCGTGCAGGATGCAGAACTGCGTTTTGCCGTCATGCATCCAGGGCAGGCCCACGCTGCCGGGATTGATGCTGCGCTTATTTCTGTAATAGTAGGATTCCTGCACGTGATAGTGACCGTGCACGAGATAATCGGTTTTGAGATTTGCAAGCACGCGCTTGGTGTTGCGCTTGTCGCGGATCAGGACTTCGTTCGATGCCGTGGGTGAGCCGTGGCAGTATTCAAACTTGGCGATACCGGGCTCCTCAAAGATCCCGTAGATGGGCATCTTGTGAAAGAGATTGAAGTCATCGTCCGTCAGATTCTCATAGGTATAGAGCAACGCACCCGAGGCCGAGCCGTTCATCCAGCCCGTCGCCCCGTTCTTGCGGTAGGAAAGCATGTATTCCTCACGGTTGCCGCGGATAAAGCGCGTATTGAAGTACTGCTTTAAAACATGCACGAGCTGCATTGTCTTCTGCGGAAAAGGGCAGTCCGAAATATAGTCGCCGAGGCAGACATAGTTCGTGATGCCCTTGCCGACACAGTAATCAAAGCAGGCTTGTAACGCGGCATGATTGCCGTGGATATCGGAAAAAACTGCAACGTCCATGCTTAACTTGCTCTAAGTATGGAGCCGGACAGCGATGTGCCCGGCTCCTGAATAACACTTTTTCTTACTTCGCCGCCTTCTTAGCAGCCGCCTTTTTTGCGGTCGCTTTCTTCGCCGGTGCCTTCTTCGCCGCGCGCTTTAACTCGATTGCAGACTGTGCTGCCGCGAGGCGTGCGATCGGCACGCGGAAGGGCGAGCAGGACACGTAGTCTAATCCGGTGCGGTTGCAGAAGTCCACACTCGACGGATCGCCGCCGTGCTCACCGCAGATGCCAAGGTGCAGGTGCTTGTTGCCCTTTAAGCCGTCCTTCACCGCAATGTCGATGAGGTGGCCCACACCCGTCTGGTCAAGGTGCGCGAAGGGATCCGACTCATAGATGCCGTTCTTATAGTAAGCATCTAAGAACTTGCCCGCGTCGTCTCTCGAGAAGCCAAAGGTCATCTGAGTTAAGTCATTCGTACCGAAGCTGAAGAAGTCCGCTTCCTGCGCAATCTGTTCCGCTGTCAGGGCGGCGCGCGGAATCTCGATCATCGTTCCGACGAGATACTTGATGTTGCTCTTCTTCTCCTTCTTGACCTGCTCCGCGGTCGCAACAACCACTTCCTTGACGAACTTCAATTCCTTGACTTCGCCGACAAGCGGGATCATAATCTCCGGCACGATGTTGTAGCCCTTACGCTTCTTCACATCGATCGCCGCTTCCATGACGGCACGCGTCTGCATCTCCGCGATTTCCGGATACGTGACCGCCAGACGGCAGCCGCGGTGACCCATCATCGGGTTGAACTCATGCAGGGAAGCGATGGTCTCCATGACCTTCTTCACCGGCACCTTCATGTCTTTGGCAAGCGCCTCGATGTCCTTCTTGTCCGTGGGAACGAACTCATGTAACGGCGGATCTAAGAAGCGGATGGTAACCGGTCTTGCGCCCATTTCCTCGTAGATACCGATAAAGTCTTTTCTCTGGAACGGGATAAGCTCTTTCAGCGCCGCCTTTCTCTGCTCGACGGTCTCCGAAAGAATCATCTTGCGGATCTTCGGGATACGGTCGGGCTCAAAGAACATGTGCTCCGTACGGCAAAGTCCGATGCCCTCCGCACCGAAGGCAACCGCCTGACGTGCGTCCGCCGGCGTATCCGCATTCGTGCGAACCTTCAAGCGGCGTCTGGCATCCGCCCACTTCATGATGCGGCCGAAGTCCTTGTTGATCGCGGCATCGACGGTCTTAACATCGCCTAAGTAAATCTTGCCGGTCGATCCGTCGAGGGAAATGTAGTCACCTTCCTTGACGGTAGCGCCGCCCAGCTTGAACGTGCCCGCCTTAAAGTCAAAGGTGATATCGCTGCAGCCCGAGACACAGCAGGTGCCCATGCCGCGCGCAACAACCGCCGCGTGAGAGGTCATACCGCCGCGTGCGGTTAAGATACCCTCTGCGGCATGCATGCCTTCGATGTCCTCGGGAGAGGTCTCCAAACGGACCAGCACGACGCGCTCACCCTTCTTCGCATGCTTGACCGCGTCTTCCGCCGTAAAGTACACACGGCCCGCCGCAGCACCCGGGGATGCCGGTAACGCACTGCCGATCGCCTTGGCCGCCTTCAATGCCTTCGCGTCAAAGACGGGATGCAGAAGCTGATCCAGAGACTTCGGCTCGATGCGCATGACCGCTTCCTCTTCCGAGATCATCTTCTCGTCCACAAGGTCGCAGGCAATCTTGATTGCCGCATGCGCGGTACGCTTGCCGTTTCTGGTCTGCAGGAAGTAGAGCTTGCCCTCTTCGATGGTGAACTCCATGTCCTGCATATCCTTGTAGTGCTTCTCTAACTTATTCGCCAGTGTGATGAACTGCTCATAGCACTTGGGCAGATCCTTCTTTAACTGCGTGATGTGGGAAGGTGTGCGGATACCGGCCACAACGTCCTCGCCCTGCGCGTTGATCAGGTACTCGCCGTAGATGCCCTTCTTGCCGGTCGCGGGGTCGCGCGTAAACGCAACGCCGGTGCCGCTGGTCATACCCATGTTACCGAAGACCATCGTCTGCACATTGACCGCCGTGCCCCAGCTCGACGGGATGTCGTTCATGCGGCGGTAGTAAATCGCACGGTCGTTGTTCCAGCTTCTGAACACGGCCTTGACCGCTTCCATCAACTGAACCTTGGGATCCTGCGGGAACTCCTTGCCCATCTCCTTTTTGTAGATTGCCTTGTAGCGCTTAATGACCTCACTCATGTCATCCGCGGTCAGGTCAAGATCTGATTTGTATTTGTTCTTCTTCTTGATATCATCGAGAACCGCTTCGAACTTGGACTTGTCAATCTCCATAACGACATCGGAGAACATCTGGATGAAGCGACGATAGGAATCACGTGCGAAACGTGCGTTGGCGGTCGTCTTTGCAAAGCCCTCACAGGTCTTGTCGTTCATACCGAGGTTTAAGATCGTATCCATCATACCGGGCATCGAAGCTCTCGCCCCGCTTCGAACGGAAACCAAAAGCGGATTTGTCGGATCGCCGAACTTCTTGCCGTTGATCTTTTCCAACCACGCCATCGCCTTGTAAATCTGGTCCTGCGTGTCCTTCTTGATTGTCTTTCCGTCATTGTAGTAATCCGTACAGGCCTCGGTCGTAACCGTAAAGCCCTGCGGGATGGGCATTCCCAAACCCGTCATTTCGGCAAGGTTGGCGCCCTTACCGCCCAACAGCTCGCGCATGTTGGCATTGCCTTCTTCAAACTTGTAAACTCTCTTCGCCATACACTTTACTCCTTTATGTAAAATTTACTGTTACACATATTCATACCTTCCCCTTGAGGAAGTGCGGTGGCTATTTCCACCTTTTACCTTCCCCTTGAGGGGAAGGTGCCCGAAGGGCGGATGAGGTGTCCTATCTGTCAGGAACGAAACCTTCGAAAATAATCATCGCCCCGCCGCGCCGAAGCCTGTCCAGCTCCTCCTGCGTCTTCACCGTGTAGTACGCCGCCTGCGCACGAAACAGATTGCAGCACAGTCCTCTTGAGAGGTTGTCAGCATACTTATGATTATATGCGATAAAGTCCGGTTTGGAAAGAAAATTCAACAAAAGATTTTCAAGAATTTTATAACGAAATCCCTTGTATTTTTCATCCTCCCGCCCGAACGCGTCGGAAAGCTGCCCGCGATAGACCTTGTCCGCATGCTTTTTGTACCAATTTAGCACAAACGGATTGAAGGATTCCACGCAATAATTCCCGCCGTAGGCACGCAGGATGCGCTGCGTCTTCTCGCAGACCGTCATGTCGCGGTCCTCGCTCTTAATCTCAACTAAGAGCGGCACACGTCCCTGCACCATCTTCAAAACATCCGTCAAAAGGGGAATCTTCTCAACCGAATCCTTCAAATGAAACGCGCACAGCTCCGTATACGTATAATCGGAAACATTTCCGGCGACGCCGAAGGTGCCGTCCGCGTTCACCCGTGCACCCTCACCCTCTCGTCCTTTGTCAAACCGCGCCATGCGCATCAGGGTGAAGTCGTGAAAGACCACCGGGATCTTGTCGCGCGTCAACTGCACATCGAGCTCGATGCCGTACCCGTGCTCCACCGCCAGCTTAAATGCCGCCATGGAGTTTTCCGGAATTCCCTTAGACGCGTCAAACAAGCCGCGGTGCGCAAACAACACACCCGTGAACACACGGTGCGGCGGCTTCGACGACATCCTGGGAAGGATTGCCAAAAGATACAACACGAAAATAACGACAAGCGCAACGAGAAGAATCAGCACAAACGTCATTCGGTCACGTCGTCCTTTTCAATCGCCACATAGACGGTACGCTTTCTCGCGCCCGCATCCGCGGCAAGGTATTCATCGTACGTGGTCCGCTTATCAATCATCGTCCCGTCCGGCATCAACTCAATGATCCGGTTTGCCGTTGTCTGCACCACCTGATGGTCGCGGCAGGCAAACAGCTCCACGCCCTTGAACTTAATCATGCCGTCGTTTAAGGAAGAGATTGCCTCCATATCCAGATGGTTGGTGGGCTCGTCAAAAATCAACACATTCGCGCCGGAAATCATCATGCGCGCGAGCATGCAGCGCACCTTCTCTCCGCCGGAGAGCACCTTCAAGCGTTTGACACCGTCTTCTCCGGCAAAGAGCATGCGTCCCAAGAAGCCGCGTACATAGGTCGCGTCCTTGTTCTCCGAATAACCGGTGAGCCATTCCGCAATCGTCAAATCGCCCTCGAACTCTTTTCCGCCGTCCTTGGGGAAGTACGCCTGCGAGGTCGTAACGCCCCACTTGTAAGTGCCCTCGTCCGCGTCCATCTCTCCCATCAGAATCTGGAAGAGCGTCGATTTCGCAAATTCATTGCCGCCCACAAAGGCGATCTTGTCATCGTGCTGCACGACAAAGGAAATGTTATCGAGCACCTTCACGCCGTCAATCGTCTTCGAGATTCCCTCGACCGTCAACACCTCGTTCCCGATTTCGCGGTCGGGACGGAAGTCAATGTAAGGATACTTTCTGGAAGAAGGCTTCAAGGTTTCCAGCTCAATCTTTTCCAAAGCACGCTTGCGGCTCGTCGCCTGCTTCGACTTTGATGCGTTCGCAGAAAAGCGTGCGATGAACTCCTTCAACTCCTTGATCTGTTCTTCCTTCTTCTTGTTCGCTTCCTTCATCTGCCGGATCATCAACTGGCTCGATTCGTACCAGAAATCATAATTGCCGGCGTACAGCGTGATCTTCGAGTAATTGATGTCCGCAATGTGCGTACAGACCTTGTTCAAAAAGTACCGGTCGTGGCTGACCACGATGACCGTGTTTTCAAAATCAATGAGGAAGTCCTCGAGCCATGCAATCGCATCCATGTCGAGATGGTTTGTGGGCTCGTCCATGAGTAAGATGTCGGGATTGCCGAAGAGTGCGCGGGCGAGTAACACCTTAACCTTCAACGTACCCGGCAAATCCTTCATGAGCTTTTCGTGATAGTCCTCGTCGACACCCAGCCCGTTCAAAAGCGCATCCGCGTCAGACTCCGCCTCATAGCCGTTCATCTCCGCAAACTCGCCCTCCAACTCCGCCGCACGGATACCGTCCTCGTCCGAGAAGTCCTCCTTCATATAGATGGCTTCCTTCTCCTTCATCACCTCATAAAGACGCGCGTTGCCCATAATCACGGTGTCGCGCACCATCAACTCATCGTACTTGTTCTGATCCTGCTCGAGGAAGGAAAGACGCTCGCCCGGGGTAATCACCACCTCCCCGCTCGTCGTCTCGCGCTCGCCCGTTAAGACCTTTAAGAACGTGGACTTTCCCGCGCCGTTCGCGCCGATGATGCCGTAACAGTTCCCTTCCGTGAACTTAATGTTGACATCTTCAAAGAGCGCGCGCTTGCCCACGCGCAATGTGACATTGTTTGCTGAAATCATTTCCCTTGTCTCCTAGCTTTCTACTATTAAATATCTTCCGTCACCGACCTCAAACACTTCGGCTGCCTCCAAGAGGTTCCCGTCCCCAATGTCGATGCCTTCTTCCTCAAAGAATTCCTCCACCTCTTTGGCGGATTCCACCACCACCGCAAGGCAGTCGGTCAAAAACCCCTCCGCTTCTTCCGCGGTTTCTGCAACCGCCTCCGGAAAGAGCTGCAACTGATGCTTCAAAAAACACTGCAATACCGCGTCGTCGTACTCCTGCATGGTTTGTCCTCCGTTCTTAAAAAACTTCAGGCCTCTAACAGTCTCATGTACTCGTGATGCACTCTTGCGATGGGCAACCCCATAACATTATAGTAGTCGCCCTTAAGCTCCTTGACATAGATGGCAAAGCGTCCCTGAATTGCGTAGGCGCCTGCCTTATCCATCGGTTCCTTCGTCGCGATGTACGCGTCGATCTCTTCTTCGGTGAGCGGATAAAATGTGACGTCCGTTTCCTCGAAAAACGTAATGCCCTTTGGTTCCATTCCCGCCTGCACACGCACGAGCGTCACGCCGGTATAGACCTTGTGCGTTTTCCCTTGCAGCGACATTAGCATCTGCTTCGCGTCCGCCTCATCCGCGGGCTTGCCGAGAATACGCCCTTCAAACGCAACGACCGTATCCGCGGAAAGAATCGCGTAATCATCCTTGTTGTAATCCAGAAACTTTGTGATGGAAGAAGTGCCGCCGCTTAGATTGTTGTACACCTCCTCCGCCTTCTTCACGGAGAGGTCTTTGACGATCTCCTCCGGTGTCGTCTTATCCGAATGCTCTTCCGCGACCGCGGGCAAAACGGTGAACTCGTAGCCCGCCATGCTCATAAGTTCGCGCCGCCTGGGCGACGCGCTTGCAAGAAACAATGATGTCATGTTCCTTCCTCCCCCTTTAAGTAATCGATAAACTGCTGTGCGCACCTTCCGGAAAGTCCCCCGTGCGCAATCTCCCACTTCGTCGCCTCCGCGATGAGCTCCTCCTTCGGCAGCGTGATGCCGTTTCTGTCCGCAAGCGTTGTCACAATTTGATTAAAGTCCTTTCTGGTGGGCGGGCCGAAATAGATTGCGACCCCGAAGCGGTGCGCCAAAGAAAGCTTCTCCTGCACCGTATCGGAGTGGCGGATATCGTCCTCGTCAAGCGATGCCTTGTCAGAGAACTTCTCCTTCACCAGATGGCGGCGATTACTTGTCGCATAAATCAACACGTTCTCCGGTCGCTTTTCCAAACCGCCCTCGATGACCGCCTTTAAGTACTTGTACTCCGTTTCAAAATCCTCGAAGCTCAAGTCATCCATATAAAGAATGAATTTGTAGTTGCGGTTTTTGATTTCACCAATTACATCATGGATGTCACGGAACTGATGCTTGTAGACCTCGATGATGCGCAGACCGTCCTGATAGAATTGATTCGCGATTGCCTTGATGCTTGTGGACTTGCCGGTTCCGACGTCCCCGTAGAGTAAGCAGTTGTTTGCTTTTCGTCCCTCGACGAATGCCTGCGTGTTGCGCAACAGCTCTTCCTTTGCAATCTCATACCCGACAAGGTCGTCTAAGCTCACGTGGCGGATGTTGCGCACGGGCGCGATTCGCACGCGCTCCTTTTTTTCGTAACCGCCTTCGATGCGAAACGCCTTGTGCAGCCCCAGTGTTCCGACGCCGTAGTTCTTATAAAAGGCGCATAAGGTGTTTAACATTGTTTCTGTATCTTCGGCGCACGCCAAAGCAGTTGCAAGCTCCTGAATGCGGTCGCGGATAAAGGTCGAGTAGTTTTCCGGCTTATGCGCGATTGCCTCGTAGTGCTCGATTAAGGGAAATGCCTTGATGTCCTTCTGGAAGGCGATGTGGAACTCATTCAAATCCTGTAACGCCGCCTGGTATATGCCGCCCTCACAGATACCGGTGCGCTCCGCAAGCAGCGTAAACGCGTTTTCATCGTTGACCAGCAACAGGGTTAGGTACACCTGCCAGAGGTTGCCGGAAAAAGCGTCCTGCGCGGACATCGCAATCAGGTTGCGGATAACGTCATCATTTATTTCGTTCGGAAATTCCTGAAACAGTATCATGCGTATAGTTTACCAAAAAGGAAGCAAGGTTGGCAATCTGAAGCGACTTCATGTATAATGAAGATAAAGCAAGGACTTTGGAGGGACTATGCGAAACAGAGTGATTTTTTTGATCATCTTCTTCGTACTGGCTGTCATCGCCGGTGTCGCTGTCTTTTTCTCCTTCCGCTCCCGCCGGATTCCCATGAACGAAATTTATACGGTCGGTAACACCCCTGGGAATTTGTACAACAACGGCTACTTCTGCGAGTCGGAC
Source organism: Lachnospiraceae bacterium (assembly GCA_017446125.1). Taxonomy (GTDB): domain Bacteria; phylum Bacillota; class Clostridia; order Lachnospirales; family Lachnospiraceae; genus Butyrivibrio. The sequence goes on along the minus strand of JAFSRL010000038.1, from coordinate 1,634 downwards.
GGCGTGGTGTATTTTGCGAATCCCGCAGACAACAACTGTCTCTACTCCATGAATCCGGATGAAACCGAATACAAAAAGTTAACCCGCATGGGCGCTTCGAACATCAACGCCGGCGGCGATTATCTTTACTATTACTTAGACCCCTCCCACACGAAGGCGACCAGCGGCGTCGAAACCGCGGCAAGGGAATACGGCATCTACCGCTCAAGGCTAGACGGCAAGCAGCAGAAGAACCTTCTGCGTGTGGGACTTCGTCAGTTGTGCTTGGGCGGCAGCTATCTTTACTACATGGCACCCAACGGCAACGGCGGCGACCTTTGGAAGATGCGGATTGACCGTGAGGAAAACGAGGTCGTTGCGCGCGGCATGATCAATCCTTCCTGCTATGTGAACGGCTCGCTTTATTACGCGGGTGTGGATTCCTCGCATGCCATCTTTGCGATGGATACCGCAAACAACAACATGGTCCGGCAGGTCTATGCCGGAAACTTCGCCTACCCGCAGCTTGTGGGGGACACCATCTATTATCTCGATGCGGAAAACGGATACAGCTTATGCTCCGTGAACCTGACCACCTTGGTGTCGCAGGTGTTGACGACGGACTTTGTCGATACCTTTAATGTCAGCGGTCCTTACATTTATTACGCTTCCGCGCAGGCAAACGCCTTAAAGCGGATGCGTACGGACGGAAGCGAAAACATCGTTTTAATGAACGGCATCTTCCACAGCATCAACGTGACGAGCCGTTATGTATATTTCAAACCGTACGGCGACGATTACACCACCTACCACATCCCTGTCGGGGGCGGTGCGGTTTCAGCCTTTGTGCCGGAAACGGAGTAACTGTCAACGTAGTTTAGGAGGAAGTATGGGAACTGTACGACACCTGATGAGTCCGCTTGATTTTACCGTGGGCGAACTCGAAACACTCTTTAATCTTGCCGGCAGCATCGAGCGCGATCGCGCAGCCTATTCTCACAAATGTGACGGCAAGATCCTCGCAACACTCTTCTATGAACCATCCACCAGAACCAGACTCTCGTTTGAATCCGCCATGCTCCGCTTAGGCGGTAAAGTTTTGGGTTTTGCGGATGCCACGAACTCTTCCGCCGCAAAAGGCGAATCCGTCGCGGACACCATCCGCACGGTGCAGTGCTTTGCGGACATCGCCGCGATGCGACACCCCAAGGAAGGCGCTCCCATGGTGGCGGCTTCTTTTTCCGACATTCCGGTAATCAATGCCGGCGACGGCGGTCACGAGCATCCGACGCAGACCTTAACGGACCTGCTCACAATCCGGTCGTTGTACGGAAAGCTGGAGGGCTTTACAATCGGGCTGTGCGGTGACTTGAAGTTTGGACGTACCGTTCACTCGTTGATCAACGCGCTGGTGCGGTATGAGGGAATCAAATTCGTCTTTGTCTCCCCGCCGGAATTAAAGGTGCCGGATTATGTCACGGAGATGTTAAACCAAAAGGGCATCTCGTACAAAGAGGTCATCCGCCTGGAGGAGGTCATGGAAGACTTAGATCTCCTTTACATGACACGCGTCCAAAGAGAGCGCTTCTTCAATGAGGAAGACTATGTACGCTTGAAGAACTTCTACATCCTCGACGAGGAAAAGATGCGCATGG
>JAFSRL010000037.1 GCA_017446125.1 Lachnospiraceae bacterium | reverse complement strand
TCGTGGTCCCGTTCGGCGCGCCCACCTCTTCAACGGAAGCTTCCGCCCCTCCGTTGATGCAGTAACGGATGCCGGTCAAGGCGTCCGGCGTTTTCGTTACCACCTCGGTTTCGGACACCGCGGCGATGGAGGAAAGCGCCTCCCCGCGAAAGCCCAGCGTCATAACGGTTTCCAAGTCCTCAATGCCCGTAATTTTGCTGGTGGCATGGCGGTAAAACGCCGTGCGGATCTCCCTCGCGGCAATTCCTGCGCCGTTATCCGTTACACGGATGAAGGACGTTCCGCCGTCCAGGATTTCCACGCTCACCGCCTTGGCGCCCGCGTCGATTGCGTTTTCCACAAGCTCCTTCACGACGGACTTCGGGTTCTCCACCACCTCGCCCGCGGCAATCTGGTCAATGGTATGCTGGTCTAATATTTGAATTCCGGCCATGTTCTCACCACCGGTTTTTGATCTTTCCCTGCAACCGGTACAGGGTGTTTAATGCATCCAGCGGTGTCATCGACTGGATGTCGATTTCCTTCAGTTCCTTCAAAACGTCTTCATCGGTTGCGGTATCCATCAGGGTCATCTGGTTCAAATCCACTTCATCAGGGACCGCGTTTTTTGTCTTTTGCTTTGCCGCATCGACGTTCTTAACCTCAATCTTCGCGATATGCGACGTGATGTCGGAATCCGTAAGCTCTCCCAACAGCTCCTTTGCGCGGTCGATCACAATCTCAGGCACGCCGGCAAGATGCGCCACCTGGATGCCGTAGCTCTTATCCGCGCCGCCCTTGATGATCTTGCGCAAAAATACGATGTCGTCACCGTTTTCCTTCACCGCGATGCAGTAGTTGATCACATTATCAATTTTCCCTTCCAGCTCCGTCAGTTCATGATAATGTGTCGCAAATAAAGTTTTTGCACCCAGGTAATTCCGGTTCGCGATGTGCTCGATGACCGCCCAGGCGATGGAGAGTCCGTCGTAGGTGCTTGTCCCGCGCCCGATTTCGTCCAGAATCAGAAGGGAGTCCTTCGTCGCGTTCCGTAAGATGTTCGCGACCTCGTTCATCTCCACCATAAAGGTGGACTGCCCGCTTGCAAGGTCATCGGACGCACCCACACGCGTAAAAATCCTGTCACACAGACTGACAGATGCGCTTTGTGCCGGGACAAAGCTGCCCATCTGCGCCATCAAAACAATCAGGGCGCACTGTCGCATATAGGTGGACTTTCCCGCCATATTGGGACCCGTAATGATTGCAATCTGATGCTTTGCGTTGTCTAAAAAGGCATCGTTTTCGATGAACATCTGCGCGGAGTTTGTTCCCGTCATCATCTGTTCCACGACCGGATGCCTGCCGCCCTTGATTTTGATGCTTCCGTTCGTTGTGATTTCCGGCTTCACATAGTGGTTCTTTTCCGCGACAAAAGCTAAGGACGCATAGACATCCAAAAGCGCGACCGCGTTTGCGGTCTCTAAAATCCGCTTCACCTCTGCCGCAATCGCATCCCGCACCATGCAGAAGCATTCATATTCCAGACGATTTAACTTATCCTGTGCGTTTAGGATTTCATCCTCCAATTCCTTTAAGCGCGGTGTCGTAAAACGTTCGCAGTTGGTCAGGGTCTGTTTCCTGATGAAATCCTTGGGAACCTTATCCAGAAGCGAATTCGTAACCTCAAAGGAATAGCCGAAGTTGTTGCTGAACTTGATTCTGAGGGTTTTGATTCCGGTGCGTTCCCGCTCGCTCTCCTCCAGTTCCGCAATCCACTGCTTCCCCTTCGTGTCCGCTTCCCGGTACCGGTCGATGTCCTTGTGATAGCCACTTTTAATGATTTTGCCTTCCTTCACCGCAAGCGGCGCATCCTCCGAAATGGCATTGGTGATTAAGGCATATAAATCCTGCAGCGGATCCATCTGTTTGATCAGGCGGAACAGCTCCTTATCCTCCGTTAAGTCAGACAGCGCAATGCGCAGTGCCGGCAGCATCTTCACGGAGGCGGAAAACGCAAGCAAATCCCTGGGTGTCGCCGTCTGGTAAATGATCTTGCCCATCAGGCGTTCAAAATCATAAACGGGTGTCAAATACTCCCTCAGTTCGTCCAGCACAATCGAATGTGTCATGAGCGCTTCCACGGCATTCAAGCGCATCTCAATCGCCTCTTTGTCAATCAAAGGCTGCTCGATCATGCGTCTTAGCGTCCTTGCCCCCATCGCGGTCTTTGTTTTGTCTAACACCCAGAAAAGAGAACCGCGCTTTTCCTTCTCCCGCATCGTTTCCGTAAGCTCAAGGTTTCTTCTTGTGGAGGTGTCCAAAAGCATGAAATGCCCGCTCACATAGGGGGTGACATGCGTAATGTTCTTTAACTCCGCTTTCTGTGTTTCCTTCAGATAATTTAAAAGCGCTCCCGCGGCAAGAATCCCTAAGGAAAATGATTCGATGCCCAGCCCGTCCAGGTGCAGGATATGGAACTGCTTTTTCAACACTTCCCTTGCATTGTGATCGTCAAAATCATGCGGCTTTAACGCCTGTGCCGGACACTGCAGACGCTCCTTTGCGACAGGATTCGCATTCAGGCGCATGAGGAAGGCGTCGTTGCAAATCAGCTCCTTCGGCGCCGCCCGCATGACCTCGTCAAAGACGGAGGTTGACGTGTCACACTGGGTTAGGAAAAAAGCGCCCGTCGTGACATCCGCGTATGCGATTCCCGCGCCCTCTGCGGAGTCATAAACGCAAAGAAGGAAGTTGTTTTCGTCGGAATGTAGGGAGGAAATGTTTAGGTTCGTTCCCGGTGTCACCACACGAATGACGTCGCGTTTCACAATGCCCTTCGCCTGTGCGGGATCCTCCACCTGTTCACAGATTGCCACCTTATGACCCAAAGACACCAGGCGGTTTAAGTATGTTTCCGCGGAATGAAACGGCACGCCGCACATGGGCGCACGCTCCTTTAAGCCGCACGCCTTTCCCGTCAACGTCAGCTCCAGCGCCTTGGAAACAATGAGCGCGTCATCAAAAAACATCTCGTAAAAATCGCCCAACCGGTAAAACAAAATACAGTCCGGATAGAGCGCCTTCATTTCCATATAATGCCGCATCATGGGCGACAGGTTTTCGTAGTCTGTTTCCGTTAATTGCATGGGTTTGCCGTAAATTTTATGATACTCTAAGGGACTTTATTTTGTCAAAAACACTCCCATTTTACGCATATCTGTGATAAAGTTGATACATAGTTGACCAAATATTCAGCAAACAGAAAGGAATCCGTTATGAAACCGTTGGAGCAGCGTTTTTTGTTACGTTTATCCGAGCAGTACCCCACCATCGCCACGGCAAGCGCGGAGGTTGTCAACCTGAGCGCCATTTTGAACCTGCCCAAGGGCACGGAGCACTTCTTAACGGACGTTCACGGGGAATATGAGGCGTTCTCGCATGTGTTGCGAAACGGTTCGGGGTCTGTTCGTCACAAGATTGATGATGTCTTCGGGAACACACTTTCCCAAAGCGACAAACAGTCGCTTGCCACGCTCATCTACTATCCGGAGGAAAAAATCCGGCTGGTGCAAAAAGAGGAAAAAAAGATCGATGACTGGTATAAGGTCATGCTCTACCGCTTGATTGCGGTCGCCAGGGGCGCGTCGCAAAAATACACGCGCTCGAAGGTGCGTAAAGCGCTGCCCGCGGAATACGCCTATGTTCTGGAAGAGCTCTTAATGGAGCGCGAGGATGTTTCTGACAAAGAATCCTACTACGAATCCATTCTAGACACCATCATACGGCTCAACCGCGCGGGTGACTACATCATCGTTTTAAGCGAGCTCATCCAGCGTCTTGTCATCGACCACCTGCACATTGTGGGCGATATCTTCGACAGAGGCCCCGGTCCCCATATTATTATGGACCGTTTGATGGAGTACCACTCCGTTGACATCCAGTGGGGGAACCACGATGTTTTGTGGATGGGCGCCGCCGCCGGAGAGCTGTGCTGTATTTGTAATGTCATCCGGATTTGTGCGCGATACGGAAACCTGGATATTTTAGAGGACGGCTACGGAATCAACCTGCTTCCGCTCGCCTCTTATGCCATGGGCAATTACGAGGGCGACCCGTGCTCCTGCTTTAAGCTCAAGGGCAATAACACAACGGATGCCAGGGAAATGGAAATCAACTTAAAGATTCACAAAGCGATCTCCATTTTGCAGTTTAAGGCGGAAGGCCAGCTCATCAAGCGTCATCCGGAATACAAAATGAACGACAGAAACCTCTTACACCGGATTGACTTTAAGAACGGGACGTTGAAGCTTGGACGAAACACCTACAAGATGCTTGATATGAACTTCCCCACGCTTGACCCTAAGAATCCGTACGCCTTCACGCAACAGGAGGCGGATATCTTAGAGCGCTTGCAGCATGCCTTCGTCTCCTGTGAGAAGCTGCAGCAGCACATGAAGTTCTTGCTTAGGCGCGGTAATCTCTACAAGGTCTATAACAATAACCTTCTGTATCACGGCTGCGTCCCCATGAACAAGGACGGTTCGCTGCGCGAGGTGACACTCTACGGAAAAACCTATAAGGGCAAGGCGCTCTATGACGCGCTGGAGAACTATATCCGCAAGGGCTTTGTTGCCGTGGACGAGGAGGAGCGGGAAAAAGGCAGGGCCCTCATGTGGTGGGTCTGGCTGCACGAGGACTCCCCGCTCTTTGGAAAGAAAAAGATGGCAACCTTTGAGCGGTACTTCCTCGCGGAAAAGGAAACGCACAGCGAGGGAAAGAATCCGTACTATCAGCTTTATGAAAAGGAAGAGGTCATTGACCGGATCTTAAAGGAATTCGGTCTTGACGGGAAAAAGGACGCCCACATCGTCAACGGTCATGTGCCGGTCAAAGAAAAAGACGGGGAGAATCCCGTCAAGTGTAACGGCAAGCTCTTTGTCATCGACGGCGGCTTTTCCAAGGCATACCAGAAGGAAACCGGCATTGCGGGCTATACCTTGATCTACAATTCCTACGGATTGATTCTTGCGGCGCACTAGCCCTTTGAATCCACGGAGGCTGCCATCGCCGCGGAGTCAGACATCCACTCCGACCGCCGCATTGTGGAGCGTGTCACGCACCGCAAGCGCGTGGGCGATAC
>JAFSRL010000036.1 GCA_017446125.1 Lachnospiraceae bacterium | reverse complement strand
GTTATCTTTGTGTCTGCAAGCGCATAGGCGCCAATTGTATTCAGCTCAGCGCTGGCATTATAGGTAACCTCTACCTTTGTGATCCACTCCGCATACGGATGCCATGGAGCCGGCTCAGTATCACTATAATTCTTCATATTTATATCTGTATCGAGTACAGTAAAGGTCAGAGTGTAACCAACATTTTCATCGTCTCCTACCAGATTCCACTCCAGCTTTTCCTCTCTCCCCGGATTCCCTCCACAGAAGCCAGTGTCCTTCCCAGAGGTGGTCCCATCCAATATTTCAAAAGCCGCCCTCGTATAAATCGGTATATTCGCCAGAACGATCGCCAGAATCAGCGTCGATACCCCAATGATTCGCTTTTTGACACGAAGACTACGCATACTCACATCCTCCGCATTGCTTGTGGTGATGAACCACCTACCCGTGTTGCGCGCCGGACTTCACGGCTCCCTCTGCCGTACGGCGCACACTTCCTAACAATAGTAATCTGTTTCTCCAAAGTATTCCTGCCATTTTCTGATAATCATTCCGCTTCGTGCCTCAATGATTCGCAGAATGCTTCTCAAGGTCTTTTCCGGAATCTTGGAGTTGTTATTACTCAAGATACACTTTCCGCTTTTTGTAATCCATACCTTTGTTGCGTTTGCCTGTGGTGCACCTTCGGAGATATGAACATGCACCGGTTCCATCGGTTCTCCTTCATTTGTCCAGAAGAAAACCCAGTACGAGCCAACCCTAAAAACCTGCGGCATTTGCAAATCCCCCTTGCTGTGAAAACTCGATGATTAAATGCGCTGTTGACTCTATTATTTCCTGAAACTCCGCAATTTCCGTTTCAGTAAATCCTTCGATGTCTTCCCATGTATATCCGGGAATAAAGCATGTTGCATGGCGAAAACCGAGTTCCGCGTCCGGTCGTTCAATGTATACCTTAACGCGCCGGTCATCAAGCATATGGGAATGAACAATTTCCGTGTTATCCTCCAGTGTCATGAACGGATACATCATGTTCACATCCTCCGCATTCCTTCATACCACTACAACGACAGGCGCAAGGTTTTCCCTTTGGTTGATATGCGGATTGCTGCGTTTCTGCAAGCAGAACCGCTTTCATGACTTTTAACCCTGATATCAACATCTTGCGTCCGTCGTGTTATTTACCACAACATCTTTGGGACTATTTTACCAGAGATTTTCAGAAAATACAAGATATTGTGGTAAATTCTTCACATTGCCACAATTCGCGAAATACACTCTTCAGCGTGCCCGAAATGACCTAATCGCGCCGGAACAGGTCCCTCGTATAGACTTTTTCCTCGACGTCATCCAGCGCGGCCTCGTAGCGGTTCGCGATGATGGCATCCGATTGTTTTTTGAATTCTTCCAGGTCGTTGACCACGCGCGAGCCGAAGAATGTGTCGCCGTTCGCGAGTGTCGGCTCATAAACGATGACCTTCGCGCCCTTCGCCTTCACGCGTTTCATGATGCCCTGGATGGAGGACTGGCGGAAGTTGTCGCTTCCGGTCTTCATGGTCAGGCGGTACACGCCGATTGTCACGTCCTTCTCCCGCGCCTTGTCATAGATGCCGGATGCTTCGTAGTAGCCGGCGGTGTGCAGCACGCGGTCCGCGATGAAATCCTTGCGCGTGCGGTTGCTCTCGACGATTGCCTCGATGAGATTTTCCGGCACATCGGAATAGTTTGCCAGAAGCTGCTTGGTGTCCTTGGGCAGGCAGTAGCCGCCGTAGCCGAAGCTCGGATTGTTGTACTGATTGCCGATGCGCGGGTCCAAGCAAACGCCGTCGATGATCTGCTTCGTGTTAAGCCCCTTCATTTCCGCGTAGGTATCCAGTTCGTTGAAGAACGAAACGCGCAGCGCGAGATAGGTGTTCGCGAAAAGCTTTACCGCCTCCGCCTCCGTGAAGCCCATGAAGAGCGTCGGAACGTCCTTGTCGATGGCGCCCTCCTGCAGAAGTGCCGCGAAGGTGTGCGCCGCGTCCGTTAAGAATTCATCCTGCAAATCCGTGCCCACGATGATGCGCGAAGGATGCAGGTTGTCGTAAAGCGCCTTTGACTCGCGCAAAAATTCCGGTGAAAACATGATGCGTTTCGCGCCGTACTTTTCCCTCGCGTGCTCCGTGAAGCCCACGGGGATGGTGGACTTGATCACCATGACCGCTTCGGGCGCATACTGCAGAACCTTCTGAATAACCGCCTCCACCGCGCTTGTGTCGAAGAAGTTCTTCTGCGGGTCGTAGTTCGTGGGCGTCGCGATGACAACGAGGTCGCTTCCGGAATAGGCCGCTTCCTCATTGGTCGTCGCGGAAAGCCTGAGTGCCTTCGTCGAGAGGAAGGTTTCAATCTCCGCATCCTGAATGGGCGAGCGCCGCTCATTGATCATGTCGATCTTTTCCTTATTAATGTCAAGCGCTGTCACGTCATGATGCTGTGACAGCAGTGTTGCGATGCTTAACCCGACATAGCCGGTGCCTGCGATTGTGATCTTATCAACTTTCATGATGAAGCCCTCGTCTGTTATCCCCTTCTCTTGCGAATGCGAATGGTCGAAATCAGTTCGTACGCCCCGAAGAGCAGCAACGCGACGGAAATCGTCATGCGGTAGAAGTCCGCGTCGCCCGTGCGGGGCATGTCCGTGCCGGAGGAGCCGCCTGAGCCGGTGCCGGAATTCGTGCTGCCCGAGCCGCCGGAGGCGCCGCTTGCGCCGGTTGCAGAGCTTGCGCCGGTCGTGCCCGTGTTGGTACCGGAGTTCGTCGCGCCGGAGTTCGTGGCGCCGGTATTGGATGCCCCGGAGTTCCCCGTCCCGCCGGAGTTTCCGGTGGTCGCGGCGTTCGCCGAAGAGCTTCCGGTGCTTGATGCCGTAGACGCGGTCGACGAAGTCGTCGACGTGTTGGACGCGGAGCTGTCCATGACATAGTAGAGTGCAAACTCGGAGAAGTGGTCGACGGTGAAGCTGGCGTACTTGCTGCCGGAACGTCCCTGCATCATACCGATGTAAAGTCCGTTGCCAACCGTCCAGTGATCTAACTTTGCGCCGCTGCCTGTGTCTGCACGATAGCCAATTACTTCCAACTTTCCTTTGTCGGTATCCATGTCCTCCGGAATCGGAAGGTAAATATTGATTTTTCCAAAGCCCTCTGTGATTGGACCGGTTGTGTTTGTTCCGTCATCGCGATACAGCTTGATGTCACACGGTGCGAACATGCGGTACTGATCAATCAGAAGCTTTTCTCCGCTGTTCTCGGAAAGACCACGGATGTCCTCTCCGTCGTCCGCACTGACAACAAGACGGAATCCATCGGTTGAAGTGTAACCCGTTGGCAGGCCCTCAAATGACGCGCTTGCGTCACTGACGTCCGTAACAACCGCAAAGGAACTGCGGATTGGTGAACCGCCGCCTTCAACGCCCTTAAGCAGAACGCTTCCGTTTGTCGTGGTTCTCATATCATCGACATAGAATTTCTTTAACACCGGCGCCTCATAGGGCGTGTAAACAAGCGCAAACGTTGAAAGATGCTGCACCTCAAAGGAAACCTGCAGCGTGGCATTCGCTGTTGTGGTGTCGGTTGCATCCGTAATTGTCACGGGTTCATACTTCGCGGTCGAGGTCGCGCCTGCTGCCGGAGTAGTGTAAAGTTTCAGCCGGCTGGTCATGGTGTCCGTCTGTCCCTCCGCAACGTCATCCCTGATTTCCTGCGCAATCTCATCCGGTACGGGAAGTGTGATTTTGATTGTACCAAAGTCTTCCGTCACCGGAACCTCCGCAGGCGACGAAACACCTGTGAAGAATGAACGGCGATCGTATAATGAAATGTCATACGGATGGTACAAATCATTCGTCTTAAGTGCGGAGGTCGATGTAAGCTCCGGCTTCAGCGTGTCCGTGTCCTGATTTGTCAGCTCGCGAATCACCACGCGGAATCCCTTGCCGTTGTTCGGCATGTTGGTTCCGGTCGCTGTGACTTCGACCTTCGCCGCTCCGATGCCGGTTAAGGAGCTGCGCTCATCCTGCGTGTGGAATGCGGGATAATCCACTTCCACGCCGGACTGGTTCACGCCCACGACGTTGTACTCATTCCACGTTCCCTGCCCGGTGCTGTCGTATGTGATGTCCGCTTCCCATGTTGTGTTTCCTGCCGGATACAGCAAGACGTCCGACGCATCAAACGAACGATTATCGTCCGTTGCTTTCGTCACCGTCACAGGTGCATCTTCGTGTATGCGGAAGAAAAGCGCCGTGGTCGTTCCTTTGAACGCACCTGCCCCGATTTCGGTGACGGTCGCGGGAATGGTTACAGGCTCTGTCTTTGTTCCCTGCAGCGCAGCGCAGTTCTCAAATGCGCCCTCTCCGATTTTCGTAACACCGGCAGGAATCTTCAACGTGCCCTTCAATGCTTCACAGTTACTGAATGCCTGCTTCGGAATCTCCTTCAGATTTTCGGACAACGTCAGGTCCCCGTTGAGTCCCTTGCAGCCATGAAACGCGCCCTCTCCGATTGCATTGACCTTGTTGGGCAGTGTCAAAGCGCCTGTCAGCTTTTCGTCGTTTGCAAAAGCCTTAGCGCCAATCGTCTGCAGGTTGTCCGGGAATGTCAGACTGCCGGCGAGATTGTTGCATTCGGAAAATGCACGCTCTCCGATGGTTCGTAACGCGGACTGATTCGCAGTTTGAAACAGCTTGATTCCGGTTAACGCATCTGCATTATAAAACGCGTCGTATTCAATTTCTGTCATGGTGTCCGGCAAAGAAGCATCCGTGATGCCGGATCTGTGAAACGCGGAATTCCCGATGAATGTCAGGGAAGTGTCCTTCATATCGACCGTCTGAACCGGCGAGTTCTCGAATGCATGAGCTTCAATCCGGGTTAAGGTTTTCGGAAGGGAAACATCTTCCAACGGAGATGTTGAAGTGCCGGTTGCTCCGGTCGCGTCCGGAACGGTGTTCCACGAATTATCTTTGAATGCATTCGCGCCGATTGTCGTCACACCTTCGCCGATGATGACGTGTTCTATCTTATTTAAATACGCATTCCACGGGCGATTGTCCGCAGGCGTTCCGTTTGCAGTATAATCCCCCACCGTAAAGCCTGCCATGGCTTCGCCGTTTGTGCCATCATACGTCACGCCATCCGGCAACGAAATCATCAATGTCAGATGATCAACATCTCCGGTTCCTTCATGATAGCCCACCTTTGCTATCACCTTGTCCGTGAAGGTGGTGCCTCCGGCAGTCACAGGTGCACCGACAGAAAACGGCGTGGTCACATCATGCCAGTCACCGATATTCGCCCTCGTATACAGCGGCAACGCAAGCAAAAGCACCGCCAGCACCATGGTCGAAACCCCAATGATGCGCCGGCGGCGGATAACACCGCGTTCCCGTTTTCCGTAAATAGAGACACTCATACAGAATCAGTGTAACATACACGCACAAAAAAATCCACATCTTGTGGATTTTTTGTGGTTGTCGCCTATATGTAGATGTGACACGTGTGTCAAGAGTGGGCCATTGTACCCGTCCCTTTGGCCCACTAAAAAAGCCCCGCGCAGTGCGCGGGGCATTTCTTACATACGGTATTCGCTTACTCCGTGATGGTCGTGTACATGAAGTACTTGAAACCTAAGGGGTTCGCGTAGAAGCCGTCTACCGCGGAGCTGAT
>JAFSRL010000301.1 GCA_017446125.1 Lachnospiraceae bacterium | reverse complement strand
GTTGATTTTATATTTGAATGTCGTGCGCGGCATGCAGGAGGAGCGGCATCCGGACAAGACCGTCGTGCCGGCTGCCGTGATGTACTATCAGGTGCAGGATCCTTTGGAAAAGGTGGATGGCGCTGTGACCATGGAGGCTGCGGAGGAAAAACGCAAAAAGGACTTAATGCCTTCCGGCATCATCAATGCGGATGAGAAGGTTGTGGGACTTTTGGATTCGGAGTTCACGGACGCGTCGGATGTCATTCCGGTGAAGCGGAATAAAAACGGAAGCCTTTCCGCCACCTCCAAGGTGATGGAACGAGAGGACAACGATGCGGAGTCTTCCTCTGTGGAGGATGTCATCGTGAAAAGCGCGGAGCGGATCCGTGAGGGAGAAAAATGCGTCAACCCGTATCGTTCGGGAGAGAGGGAAGCCTGTACGTATTGTAAGTTCCGGCCGGTCTGCGGCTTTGACCCCGCAATCCCCGGCTATGAGATGCGGCAGCTTGAAAAGCTGAATGCGGAGGATGTGCTGGCAATGATTAAGAACGGAGAGCACGGACTGTAATCATGGGTGTGAGGTTTACGGAAGAACAACAATCTGTCATTGACGCAAGGGGACAGAGTCTTCTTGTTTCGGCGGCCGCCGGAAGCGGTAAGACCGCTGTTTTGGTCGAGCGCATCATTCGTTTGATTACGGAGCCGGATGAGGACGGGAAGATGACGGACATCGACCGGCTCTTAGTCGTGACGTTTACGCACAACGCGGCGCAGCAGATGAAGGAGCGTGTGCTCGAGGCGGTCAGGACGAAGCTTTCCCTGCATCCGGACGATGCGCACTTACAGCGGCAGGAGACGTTGTTGCACAATGCGCAGATCACAACGATTCATGCCTTCTGTCAGTTCATCGTGCGCTCGCACTTCCATGAGATCGATCTCGACCCCGGGTTCCGCATCGGGGATGACGGGGAGATGAAGCTTCTTCGGCAGAAGGTGTTGGAGGACTTGCTGGAGGAAGCGTACGCCGAAGGCGCGCCTGACTTTCAATACTTCAGTGAATACTTTGCGACCGCAAGCGACGATAAGAAGCTGGAAAAGGAAATCGTTTCGCTTTACGATTTTGCGATGAGTATGCCCTGGCCCGAGGACTGGATTACGGAGCGCAAGCGCGATTACGACATTCCAAAGGAAGGGATGAAGGCGTACCCCGCCCTGAAGGAATTGGGAGAGCGTACGAAGCAGGTTTTGGAGGATTGCGCGAAGGAGCTGGAAAAGGCACTTTTGATCTGCGAGCGGCAGGACGGCCCGCACATGTATGCGGAGATGATTGCGTCTGACTTATCGCAGGTGCAATCACTGTTACATACCGCGGGCGATTATGAAAAAATGCGTGCTGCGCTGCTTGCGGTCAGCTACGTGAAGCTTTCAAGCAAGAAGGATGATGCGGTTTCCGCGCAGTTGCGCAAGAGCGTGAAGGACATCCGCGACCGTGAAAAGAAGGTTGTGGAGGAATTAATGAAGAAGTATTATGCGGTGCCGCTTGCGGTGATGGAGGAACACATGCGGCTCGCGCAGCGTGCGGTGAGGGAACTGTGCGATGTGACCATCCGCTTCAAGGAACGGTTCGACGCGGCAAAGCGCGAGGAAAATCTTATTGACTTCAACGACTTGGAGCATCTTGCGCTGTCTGTGCTTTTGCGTCGGGAGCAGCTTCCGGACGGAAGCGTTCAGGTGACTCCCTCGGAAACGGCGGCGGAGCTGCGCGGCTTCTTCAAGGAAGTCATGATCGATGAATACCAGGATTCCAACAATGTGCAGGAGCTTCTGTTGTCTTCCGTGAGCGGCGAAGCGGACGGTATTTATAATCGCTTCATGGTGGGCGATGTCAAGCAGAGCATTTATAAATTCCGCCTCGCCCGCCCCGAGATTTTTATGGAAAAAATGAAAACGTACGAGTGTGTCAGGGGGACGGGTACGGTGACACACACCCGCCGCATCGACCTGCACAAAAACTTCCGCTCGCGTAAAGAGGTCTTAAACAGCGTCAACTACTGCTTCGCGGGCATCATGGGTGAGGACTTAGGCGGTGTCGCGTACGATGAGGACGCCTGCCTTGTCACCGGCAATACGGATTATCCGGAAAAGGAAGGGTGCACCACGGAGCTGTTATTGCTTGCATCGGAAAAGAATTCCGCGCCGGAAGAGGAGGCGCGGCTCGTTGCGAAACGCATCAATGAAATGGTGGCAAACGAGACCGTGACGGACAAAGACGGGCGTCTGCGTCCCGTGCGTTACTCGGACATCGTCATTTTGCTGCGCAAAACCTCCGGCGTGGATTCCGTTTACAAAAAGGTGCTTGCGCAGGAGGGGATTCCCGCTTACACGGAAACGAAGGCGGGTTATTTCCGGGCGCGCGAGGTCATGCATCTCATTGAGCTCTTGCGCATCATCGACAATCCCCTGCAGGACATTCCGTTTGTGAGTGCGGCACATTCCTTCTTCGGCGGCTTTGATGATGAGGCGCTTGCGCGGATTCGCGCGGCTGTTGATTTACAGGTGAAGCATTATTACGAAGTGTTCAGGGAATACGTGACACTGCCGGATGCGGATGAGACGCTTTGCGACAAGGTCAACCGCTTCATGGACTTCTTACAGACCTGCAGGGCGCATGCGCATTACTTAACGGCGAATGAACTCTTAGAGGAGATTCTCACAACGACCTCCTACCGCGCATACTGCGCCGCCTTACCGGCCGGAGAGCAGCGGCTGGCAAACATCAACATGCTCCTGGAGCGTGCCGGAAGCTATGTGCAGAATGCCTCCGCCTCGCTTTCGGAGTTCGTGCGCTATATCGAGCAGTTGAACCGCTACGAGGTCGACTATGGCGAGGCGAACACGTTGGACGAGCATGCGGATGTGTTGCGCATCATGAGCATTCACAAGAGCAAGGGCCTGGAATTCAAGGTGGTCTTTGTGAGTGGGCTGTCCAAAAAGTTCAACCTGCAGGATACAACGGAATCGATCATCACGGATGTGGATGCCGGTATCGGCGTGCATGCGATTGACTTGGAGCAGCGCATCCAGTTCCCGACACTGAAGCGGACGCTCATTGCGGATAAGATGGTGCGTGACAGCATCGGCGAGGAGCTGCGCGTTTTGTATGTCGCGATGACGAGAGCGCAGGAAAAACTCATCCTCACCGCCACGGACGCAAAGCTGGAAGAAACACTCGCAGGCATTGCGACACAACCCTTGCGGGAGGCGAAGATGCTTTCCTTACAGGACAGAGAGACGTTTCGGAGCTACTACCGCTTCCTGATGGCGGTGCTTGCGGACCACAGCGCGATGCAGGAATTCATGAAGGCGCACGGTGTGATTCCCTTAGGGGATGCAAGAAACGATGACGATCCTTTGATGCAGACGGACTTTTTGATCCGCCGTTATGACCTTGCGGACTTAACGCTCGTTGACACCGCGGAGGCGACGACAGCGCTGCTGCGCAAGGAGCAGTTGTTGTCGAAGGATGCGCAGGTTGCGCTTTCTGCGGAAACGAATCGCATCATGGAAGAAGTGAAAACACGCATGACGACCCCTTACCCGCATCCGGAGCTTTCCGGTCTCTTCACCAAGACGACCGTGACGGAGTTGAAGGCGGGATTCAAAGCGCTCGACATCAGCGAGCCGGGCGATGCAGGTGAGTCAGCGGGGAGGGGG
>JAFSRL010000035.1 GCA_017446125.1 Lachnospiraceae bacterium | reverse complement strand
CACCATGATCCTGTTTTGTGCGCTCTTCTTTGTGTTTCTCATCTACACGGCCTTTCGCGCGAACTTAAGCGCGAAAGATTTGCGCGGCACTTCTTCAGAAACCGATGTTTTGGGCAAACAGCGCGAAAAGGAAGGATTATCCTACGCGCAGCTGACAGACGAAGAAGGAAACCCCTTATATGACAACGACGGAAATCTCCTGTATGTCGACGAAGAAGGAAATGTCTTCATGATCGACAAAGACGGGCACCGGAAACTTGTTGACTGGGACGGCAATGCGATCTTTGACGAGGAATCACGGCGCATGTGCGTCGATCCGTACGGCAACTACTACGTGCTTGACGATTCCGGCAGGATGGAGCTGAAAGACGAGTACGGGAAAAGCATTTTCAGTGCGGATGGCAGAAAAACCTATCTCGATTCTTACGGCAACGCCTATGTCCTCGAAGATGACGGCATGGAGGTGCTGCTTGCATCTGACGGCACCATCGTGACAGACCTCAACGGAAACCGCATCCTGCTGACAGGCTTGGCGTCAGATAAGCTCTATGCAACGGGGCAGGCATACCGTACGCATATGAAACTTGCGGCGGATGCGACACACGAAGCCATTTACGGCACGAGCGCCGCGTTCGGGGAATCTTATAAGAGCGCGCTCCATGCAGCTGCCATGCGGACAAGACAAGCCCTGCATCAGGCCGCAGACGCCACCGGCGCCTATGTGCGCGATGCTTACGGCAATCTCCGGGATTCCGCGGGAAATCTTGTGGACGAAGCGGCGAGTGGCGCGGAAGGTGCCGTTAACGTAGCAGGGGAAGCCGCTGCAGAAAGCGCAAACACCTGGTGGTCATTCCTTGTGAATGACTGGAACAAGCTGAAAAAAGACATTACAACGCCTCTTAGCGAGTTTGAAAACGGCAATAAGCCAAACGCGCTCGAAGACGAGCACTATGAGCTCTTTCATTGGGGAGACTAAAAAATCATGCCCTGAGAGGCTCAGATTTGCCCTCAGGATGATTTTTAGACTAAATACGGACAACGGACCGTTTTTTCACTAAAACGCGAATACGGGGCATCTGCGCGCGTGTGAGGCGGTATTTATAACTTGGGGGTTTTTATGGGGTGTGAAAAGGCATACATCGGTGCGGTCGTGACGGAAGAGGAAAAGCAGCTGCTTTGTGCTTTAGCCAGGGCGGAAAACATATCTTTAAGCGAGTTTATCAAGAGAAAACTCCTTGTGGACGCCGATAAGGAGCAGGCAGCCTTGCCGGAAATGCTTACTGTCGACGAGATGGCTTGCTACCTGCATGTCTCAAGACGCAAAGCGCGCGCCATGTGCGAATCAGGCACGGTTCCCAGCCGGAAGTTCGGCAAAAGCTACCGCGTCCTGAAAAAGGCCCTTGATGAGTTTCTTGTGCGCGATATGGGGCAATATCAGGATCTTCCGGAACTCTTGCGGCCCGAAGAAGCGGCCAATTATCTGAAAATCTCACGTTGTACCTTAAACCGCATGATCGTAAGCGGCGAGATAAAAACCGTGCGCATCTCAAACCGCCACCGCATCAAGCGCGAAGTGGTTGCGCAGATGGTAGGCGCCTGAAACAGCCATGCGTTGTATAGAATTAATCCAGTTTGTGATGGATTGTCTTTTACATCTAGTATCTCATGTCTTTTAGTATCCCTCTTCATGTCCCCAAAAAGCCCGATCGTCAAAATCCTGCGTCTGACGTGCGCGGAATAAGGATTCCTCTTCGCCGTGGAAGAGGGCGGTATCTGTCATTTCTTCCTGCGGAAAGAGATGCGGCGAATAAAGAATACGTTCTTCAAGCACGTCTTCCGACATGACTTCATAACCCTCGTCATCGTAAGGAATGTCTGCATCATCGTATAGTCCGTATTCGTCGGGATAATCCGGTTTCCCTCTCATCTGACCTGCTCCAGTTTGTTTTGCAATACCTGTCTGATGCGTCCGATCGCGTTTGTGCCGCCGCTTCCCTTGCTCTTGTGACTTGATTCATAATATGCCAGAAACGCTTCCACTTCCTCCGGCTTTGCAAGGTGCCTTAACCGCGGATCATCCGGTGCTTTAGATTCTTCCTCTTCCTGTTCAAGCGGCATGTTCACAAAATCCCGGATATATTCATACACGTCCCTGTTGCAGGACGTCTCATAATGCAGCCAGTCATGGTACAGGAAGGTTACTGCATCATGCGTGTTAATAAAAAGCACGTCATCGCACAGATTTTCCGTCATGTAGGCGTTCCAGTTATCAATCTGTTTATTGGATACCGTCGATTCGGGCTTATCGAGTACAGGGTTCAGTGAAACATAAAAGACCTGACAATCCGGATGATTTAAGGCAAGTTCATTGATCGTCTTTGCGTACTGCGGCATAAAGGAGGGACGCATGGCGTCATTTATACCCATGGCAACGATGATTTTGTCGCCGGTTGTAAAGTCTTCCTCGACCAGGGGGAGTGCTTCGGTGATCATCCACTCGTAGCCGCTTCCCGATAAGCACACGAAAACCGTATCCTCCGTGTTACCCGCCGCTATCTGCATCCCGACCGTCCGGGAATCGCCGATAATATAGGTTTTGGCTTCTGCGCGAAGGCTTAAGAGGAAAAAAATGACAAAAAATGTAATGATACCAGATATGATCCGCTTCATTTGTCTTTCGCGTGCAATGCGAGGAGAGAGCACCCGGCAAGGAGTCAGCCGGGTGCCCTGTGATGTTTTTATTTTACTCTGACCTGCATGACGCCAAGGAACATCCCCACGCCTTCAAGGTTATAAGGATTGACACCCGAAGCCGCAAGCGCTTCACTAAACATTGTAATCATGTAGTCCTCCTCCACGTTGCAGTCGGTCCGGAACGTGAAATCCTGACCGCCCGACAACTTCGCAGCCAGATAGTCTTTCACCTCCGAGACCGGCACATATTGCCCGGAGTAACGGTAGAACTCGTCATCGTAGGACTCCGCGTGCATACGGTATAGCTCGCTGTCAAGGAGATATGAGGTTTCTTCCGCGAAGAAGCCCCTCATGACTTCATCCGGAACAAACAAAACAGCGTTTGCGCAGATGTCCTGGTCGTTTGTCGTGACATCGACCACCGCCCACTGAT
>JAFSRL010000300.1 GCA_017446125.1 Lachnospiraceae bacterium | reverse complement strand
TATTCGATTTGCAAAGCGAAGGAGGCTGTTTATATGGAGTACATCAGGATAACAAAGGATAATTTGGAAAAGGAACACATCTGCTGTGCGATTTCCAACAACAAAGATGTGCAGGTATCTTCAAAGAAGGGATGGCTGGCTGACAGGTTTGATGAAGAGCATGCCGCTTTTATAAAAGAAGCGGATCTCTACAGGTATGGCTCCCAGGGAACGGCGCGGGGGTCTCGCGTGCAAAATCGCGAAATGGAAGACGGGGGTACGGCCCTGATACACTAATAATTAAAAACGAAAAATCTGTTGATATTTTTCGGATCCGGTGGTATACTAACCGCAGAAAGGATTTATTAACGTGAAATTCGTTTTTATTTTTTTGAGGTGCTTGGTATGAAGCTTCTGAGAATCACAGCAGACGGTTTACCGCTTTTTAAGGAAAAGCTTGATATATGCTTTTATGCACAGCAGAGAGTATCAGAGGATCAGAAAGATATCCTTTATTCCTTGTTTTCAAATATATATTTGAATCCGGCTAATGGCTTTATAGGAATTAATGCTTCAGGAAAGACATCTGTATTAAAGGTTATACTTTTGTCGCTGGGCATACTCAATAATGAGCCAATTAATCACATTGAAACAAAAGATATTTTGGGGAACGCCCAAAAGGCAGTTTTAAACATCTTCTTCTACTCAGAGTCAAAGAAGGAGATATGTCGTCTTGAAACCATAATCACTTCGAGGCAGACAAAGACGGAGGGGATTGTATATAGAATTCTGTCAGAAAGCTTATGGTCGAAGCAAGCTGATGAGGTGATTACTCGTAAGTCGCTGCTTGATTTTGATGGAAAGGATCCTGTTATGCTCAGAAGTGGACAGGAAGATTTTCTGTCCGATGATGTCAGCATTATGATCGCCCATAATAAGAAGACTGGGGAAAAAATGAGGGTGGTGAATTTGCTGCAATTCACTAATATCAATGTACTTCCTTTTTCAGACAATATACCGGCAGAGGTCATTACCTATTTGGATCCGACGGTTGAAAGCCTGCGGTTTGATGAAAAAGATCAAAAAACAGTTATTCGCCTGAAGTTCAAGGGAAAAGAAGAAATCGTGATGAATAATCCGATTCAGCTAAATAATTATTTGTCTTCCGGTACTGTAAAGGGTATGATTACTTTTACGTTGGCCCAGGAAGTATTACAAAAGGGTGGTTACATTGTCGTTGATGAGGTGGAGAACCACTTTAATAAAGAAATTGTAACGACGTTGATGCGCTTCTTTATGGATAGCAAGTTAAATAAGAACGGCGGCACCTTGATTTTTTCAACCCACTATCCTGAACTGTTGGATGAATATGACAGAAATGATAGTATTTATATCATCAGGAACAGAAATGGGATTACAGTTGAAAACCTGAGTACAATTCTGAAAAGGAATGACATAAAGAAGAGCGATGCATATCAGAGTGGATTCCTGGAAGGAACAACTCCTATGTATGATGCGTATATGCGACTGAAAAAAAGTATAGCCGCAGCGCTTAAGTAGGAGGCGGTCTATGGAATTAGCAAAGTATAAGGCTTGTATATGTGAGGGCTCAGCCGAAAATGCCATCATGGACATTCTTTTGGATAATGATCTTCTGATCTTTACAAGAGAGGAAATGCTGGAAGAAGAGGTCATACGCTGTCGAGATGGCAAGCGCTTTGAAGAGAAATATTTAAGAAAAGATTTCTTGGAGAAGATTTCAGTAATAAGAATTCTAGATTCCAGACGTGAGAGTTTTAAGCTTAGCAAGGCTTACGAGCACAAAGTGGATGTAATCAATGTTATCACTGCTCCTGAGATCGAGATGTTGATTATCTTCAATGAGGATAAGTACAAAGAGTTTAAGAAGTCCGGAAAGAAACCAAGTGATTTCTGTAAGGAAGACTTAAAGATGACAAGTGTGAAATCTTACAGATTCGTAAAGGATTATTTCTCGGATTCTGATATTCTTTTGGCAGCCATCAAGAAATACCATGAGATATCGAAAATTCGGAAAGGCGAATATACGCTGCTGGATCTTTTGAAAATATAAGAATGAAAACCTTAATAAGATATAGGTCAGTGGAGAACAAAACCACGCGGCCACCGGAATCGGTGACCGCGTTTTTGATTCCGAAATCGGGACAAGCGTCCCTGTCCGGAGAGACTTTGAAAGCTTACTTTACGTATGCCGCAGCTTCCGTACCGGCAATCCGGCCAAAGACCGTGATGTCCGCCACAGCGTTGCCGCCCAAGCGGTTCGCGCCGTGCACGCCGCCGGTGACCTCGCCTGCCGCGTACAGACCGGCAATCGCGCTGCCGTCCGTCGTAAGAACCTGCGTCTTCTCATCGATCTGCAGGCCGCCCATCGTGTGGTGGATACCGGGCGAAACGCTGATCGCATAGAAGGGTGCCGTGTCAAGCGCGACATCCGCATTGAAGCTGGTGCGGCCAAAGTCCGCGTCGTTCTTCGCCGCGTGAATTTCCGCCCACTTCTCCATCGTCGCAACCAGTGTCTCCGCGGGAGCGCCGATCTCTTCGGCAAGCGCCTCCCAGGTGTCGCCCTGGAATGCATACCCTGCGTTTAAGTAACCCTGGATGACTGCGGAAGCGTCCACCATCTTCTGGTCGATGATGAGCCAGACTTCGCCGTCGGTCTGTGCAATCTCCGCTGCGGAAACCGCATCACGCGTGCCCACTTCGTTCGTGAAGCGCTCGCCTTCCTTGTTGACTAAGATCGCGCCGTCGCCGCGCAGACCCTCGGTGATGAGGTGCGCGTTGCCGTCGGGATCGACGTGAACGGTCGGGTGAATCTGAATCTGGTCGATGTCAACGGTTGCCGCACCGACTTCCTCACCCATCGTGATGCCCTGGCCCAAAGCACCGGCCGCATTCGTGGAAACGAAATCCTTTAAGTCTTCGCGATAGCTTCCGACCATTTCCATGTTTGCGCCGAAGCCGCCGGTCGTGATGATGACCGCCTTTGCGTTGACGGTGATGGTCTTGTCGCCGCTCTGTGCTTCGATACCGCATGCCGCGCCCGCGTCGTCCGTAAGGATCTTGGTTGCGGTGGTCTCAAACAATACCTCGATGCCGCGGTCCGTGACGTTCTTCTCCAGGATGGGCACCAGATACGCACCCACAGCGGTGGTCTTGCCTTCCGCGTTCACGGGGCGGTGAATACGCTTTACGCTCGCGCCGCCGAATGCGCCGACGCTCTGCAGTTCCGCACCGTTGCCCTCCAGCCACGCAATCGCGTCCGCGGAATTCTCCGTAAGCGCGGTGACCAGTACGGGATTGTTGATGCCCTTGCCGCCAATCACGGTGTCAAGCGCCATCAGTTCGGTTGAATCAAAATAACCTTCGGGATTTGCCTTGTATGCATCCCACTGCTCCTGAACGGTTGCAGCCAGTGCGGTGATGGTTTCGTTGTCTGCCCAGTTTTCCGCGGCAGCCTTTAAGGTTGCCTCGACACCGGCCTCTTCGCCGAACTCATTTGCATCCTGATAATCCGTGGGAGCCGCATTCAGACCGCCGGTGGAACGAACGGTGTTGCCGCCCACCATGGGCTGGGATTCCACAATCATGACGTTTGCGCCCGCATCCGCAGCGGTAATCGCAGCGGTCATGCCTGCGCCGCCCGCACCGACAACCACGATGTCGACATCATAGCTGTCCGCGACTTCACCGGAAGCCGCACCTGCCGCAGCGGAATAATCCGCAGGATTTAAGCCCGCGTTTTCAAGCGCCTCCGCAGCAGCCTCTAAAATCGCGTTCGAGGTGATGGTCGCGCCGGAGATGGCATCGACATTGATCGTGTTGCTTGCCACCATCAGATCCGGAAATGCTTCCATTGCCTTGGTACCGATGCCCTCGGTTTCGCCGGGACCTTCGATGTCCACGTTTGTGATAACGCTGTCCTCAAGGGTAAGCGTTACCGTGACGAGTTGCTCCTCGCCGCCCTGTCCTGCAGCATCACCGGTGAATGTGCCGGACACACCGCCGCCCTGTTGGCCGCCGCATGCGACAAGCGAAAGTGCAAGTACAAGGGACGCAAGGAATGCTGTTACCTTCTTCATAAAACAATCCTCCTTACTTGTATTGACAAGTGATTAACATTACCGAACATAATAGTACCATAAGAAGGCAAACAAATGCATTGTTAAGAAAGCATAAAAAACCTTTGGAAACTTAAGAAATATGATAAAATAAGTACAAGAGCTTCAAGGGAGGGGAAACATGGCATTACTGGCATTAATCTTAGCCATCGCAGGGTTACTGACATCGTTTTTGCTGTTCGGGATTATCCCGTCGGTTTTGGGACTCATTACGAGTCTTATCGCAATGGGCAGAAAATCCTCCGTTTCCGCAACGGTGGCGTTGTTTCTGAGCATCCTCGGCATCCTGCTTCCCATCTTCTTTTTCCTGAACACATACGGATTCGCAAATCCGGTGGGTGTTTTGAACGGCACGGCAAAGCCTCTGGAACAGCCCATGTTTCTGGCGGCACCGGTACCGGAGGAACCGGAAGCGGCAGGCGTTGCGGGTGAGGACTTACCGCCCTCGGGCAGCGTACCCGTTCCCGCGGACGGCATGGGAGAAATCATCGATGCTTCTCAGTTTCAGACGGAGCTTCCAAAGGAGTTGAGGGAGGAAACCACCTTCTCCTACGATGACGCGTACGCGCACTGCTATGATTACATGTTTACTAACACAAGCGCTGAGCCCATCAGCGCAAGCTTCACCTATAAGGCGCTGAACAAAAACGGCGAGGTGATCGCGACGGTCATCGACACAATCTCCGGCATTCCGGCAGGCGAAAAATTCGTGACGGAGGCGGTCTTCAACAAGAACGTGGGCGAGATTGAGAACGTCATTTACGAAGTCGAAACCCGCCCCTGCGGCAGCACGGTATTCGCCACGGACCAGGTGGAGGTCACCACCAAAAAAATCGGGAACGGCGAACGCGTGGAAGTGAAAAACAACGCAACGGAGGATGTGCGCGTGAACGTGCATGTTCTTTTCTACAACGGCAACGAGGTCGTGCAGAACAGTTGGGTCGTGCCCTCCAACACCCGGATGTTCACCATCTCCCCCAGAAGCACGGGGACCGCGGACGCGATTTGCCGCGCGGGCAGCTACACAAAAACCGAAGTCTATTACGGCGCGCTGCGGGTCGCCAACTGAGGGATTCATCGCTTTCTTTGGGCTAAGCCAAAAATTCCTTAAAAAAAATGTAAGATGACCCGCCGAATGCTGTCTTATCAGGGGAAGGCAAAACGAATGCCCGAAACGGCGGGCATTTCCTGTAAGGGAAGGGAGAATGTTATGAAGAAGAGAGCAAAGTGGATGAAGATGACAGGTCTGGTTGCGATTGCGGCAGTTTCTTTGGTCCTCGCGGCCTGTGGCGCAAGAAGCGGCGGCACCGCACAGAGCAGCAGCGGCAGATATTCGGAAGCTGCTCCCGCGGAAGAAGTGGCCTTAGCGCCTTCGTACGGGAATTACAAGACGGACACCCTCTACGAATCTGGAGTTGAGATGGAGGAAGCAATGGAGGAGCTCACGGAGGCGGAAGAGGGCACCGGGGCAGAGGCTGCACCGGTACAGGACACCTCCCGGAAGCTGATCACGACCGTGCATATGTCCGCGGAAACGGATGACTTTGACGCGTTCAATACCACGATCGAGAATAAGACGGCGGCGCTGGGCGGCTACATTGAAAACGCGAGCGTATACAACGGCAGGACCTATTATAACGGCGGTGAGAACCGGCAGGAACGCAACGCGGATTATGTCATCCGTATCCCCGCAAAGCACCTGGATGCCTTTGTGAATGATGTGCAGGAGCTTTCCAACATCATCGATAAGAGCCGCAGCGTCGAGGACGTGACGCTGACCTATGTCGACATTCAGAGTCGCAAGAAGGCGCTGCAGACGGAGTACGACAGACTCTTAGAGCTCGTGCGCGAAGCGGAAACGGTGGAAGACATTATCGCGCTCGAGGAGCGCATCGCGACGGTGCGTTACGAAATCGAAAGCATCGAATCAAGGCTTCGCACCTTCGACAACCAGATTGACTACAGCACGATTTACTTAAATGTGCGCGAGGTCATTCACTTTACACCGGTAGCGCCCATGAGCGCGTGGGAACGCATCCGGACGGGCTTTGCAGAGAGCCTCTATGATGTCGGGCACGGGATGAAGGAGTTTGTGATTGGATTTGTGATTGCCCTGCCGAAGATCGTGGTGTTCCTTGCGGTAATCCT
>JAFSRL010000299.1 GCA_017446125.1 Lachnospiraceae bacterium | reverse complement strand
GATGCCGGCGGGACCGTCGAGCATGTGCGTCGACGGAATGCCCAAGCGGTCGATTGCAATGCTGTGCCAGCCGCCCTCGGAGACAAGATTGTTTAACTCTTCATACGTAAACTGGTCTAAAAACTCTTCCCATTTCGGATCGTCATAGGCAAGGCCCTTTAAGTCCGCAAGCTTGATTCCGTTGTCCGCACCGGTAACGGGCATTGCCTCCGCGGACGGTGCCGGATTTTGATATGCCCTGTATGCCTCCAGCAGTTCGTTTGATGCGGTATAATTGACGTTACCATCCGGATAGGTTCCTTCCCAGTCACTGCGGGACAGATAGGTCAGGTCGCCGTTTCCGTAGTCGAAACGGTTCTGTATTACGGTTCCCGTCACCTCATCCGTATCATAAACGATGGTCTTTGGAACCTCGTATTCCTTCGATAGCACAATGTCATGTACATTCCGCGCGAGCTTGATCTCATAGGTTCCGGCGTCAAGCACGTATGCCTGCTCCGTATGCATGTCATAGCTTGACATGTCGCGCACCGGGAAGGTCAGTGTTAGCACCTCGCTCTGTCCCGGCTGCAACAGAGATGTCTTGGCAAAGGTCGCAAGCTCAATCGCGCTCTTTTCAATCCCGCCCGCGATATAGGGCGGCGAGAAATAAAGCTGTACGACATCCTTGCCGGGCAGATCCCCGCTGTTTGTCACGCGCACCTTCCACTCGATTGTTTTCTCATCCATCGAGAACCCGTTCGTTTCCCAGTCAAACTCCGTATAGCTTAATCCGTAACCGAAGGGATACTGCACCGCCTTCTTGTAACCTGCTTCATCGTTTTCATATCTGGTTTCATAGTAGCGGTACCCGACGTAGATTCCCTCGTTATAATTAATGAAGGACATCCCGTCTAAGTTCGTGTACTTATAATCACCAAAGTTTTCCGATGCCGGTGCACTGCCGATGTCATACGCGTAAGTGTCCACCAGACGTCCGGACGGATTAAGCTCGCCGCTTAAGATCTTACCGAGCGAAATACATCCCTGCGCCCCTGGAATGCCGGTCCAGACCACACCCTCAATCGAATCATACTCATCCACGATTCCGAGCTCCGAAGCGTTCCCGACGTTCACCAGCACGATCACATGGTCAAACCGTTCCGCAATAATCTTTATCAGCTCCCTGCGGTTGGGTGTCAGCTTGAGCGCCTCCTCCTCACAGTCGGACGCCTCGACCGCGCTGTTACTCAGTACCACAATCGCCTGGTCGGAGTATTCATACGCGCTCTTTAAAACCTCTTCCGTCAGGTATTCATTGCCGGACGCTTCCTCCGTATTCGCGCCCACAAAGAACGAGAGCAGCATATCGACGATGTTGTTGTTGCTCACCGCCTCCGTGCTGTATCCCATCTCCGTATACATCGTGTGCAGGTCAGGATTGTACTCGATTCCGGCGCGGCTTAATCCGTCAAAAAGCGTCACGCAGTTACTTAAGTCCACAGCCCCCGATCCGCCGCCGCTGTATTTAAAATGATACGCGTCGTATCCGAAAATATTCACCTTCTTATTCGCAAGCGGAAGCAGCTCGTTTTCATTTTTCAATAAAACGATTCCCTCATCCGAAATCTCCGGCGCGAACGCAGTGCCGGCCTCTCTTGCCGATAGTGCTTCCGGTGTCTGGTCCGTATACGTTTGCGAAAGAATGATCCTGAAATGATGCACAAACGGGGCAACGGTGACTCCTATAAAAACAAACAGGCACAGCACCGCGGCAAGAATGATAAAGGACCGGGTTCTGTGCATCCGTTTTTTATATGCCTTGAATGTCTTCTTCAGTCGTAATCGTTCCGACTTGTCAGAAGACTTCATTTCCTTTTTTAAAGCGGCGATCCGCTCTTTCTCCGCCGCGATCGCGGCTTTTC
This sequence comes from Lachnospiraceae bacterium, assembly GCA_017446125.1. Lineage (GTDB taxonomy): Bacteria > Bacillota > Clostridia > Lachnospirales > Lachnospiraceae > Butyrivibrio. The sequence goes on along the minus strand of JAFSRL010000299.1, from coordinate 4,771 downwards.
GATCTCCCCCCTTCAGCGTACGCTTCTTTTCCAGATACGCAACCGCCTGTGCCCTGCCTTCTCTCTTACAGGATTGACGTTCTTCCTTCGTCATGTCGCTACCCCCTTTGAAATTCAATCCATCGCTTGTACTTAAATCCCTTCCGCCAGCGCGGCTGCCTCCTCACTTGCCTTATAAAGAATCGCGTCGACATCGGCACCCTCCATATCGATGCCGTCCGCAGCCACCAAATGATAACGGGCAATGCCGAAGAACTTCGAAAGCGCCTTAAGATACCGGCTCCCCATTTCCATGTCCTCTTGCCCGCTGCCCTGCGCATAGGCGCCGCCGCGTGTTGTCAAAAAGATCATGTCGCTTGCCCTGCAGGTTCCCTCCAGATGATTGTCGACCGCACGGAAGGTGATTCCGTCAACAGAGATGTTCTCGATGTAGAGCTTCAACAGTGCGGGAAAGGAAAGATCCCAGAACGGCGCCGCGATGACAATGATGTCCGCGTCCGCGAAGCGGTGCGCGCGCAGGAATCTGGGATCGTTGAAATCCTTCGTCTCCAAAAGCGCCTGCCGCTCATCGAAGAACAGACCGGTTAAGGGAAAGAGCTGTTCGTCCATCAAAACAAGCTCTTCGACCTCACAGTCCTCCGGCAAAGCACTCACAAAGGAGTCGAGCAACTGACCCGTCCTCGACTCCTCTCTTCTGATACAACAATTAACCACCAAAACACTTCTCATAACCCCGCACCTTCCGTTTGCATCTCCCCTATGCTATTTCCTGTCGCTCAGATCTGCGTCGCTACCTTCAGCGCAATTTCCATCATGGTCTTAAAACCGGTCTGGCGTTCTTCGGGCGAAAGTTCTTCCTGCTTATAAATGTGGTCGGAAACCGTCAGAATCGCAAGCGCATGCTTTTTCGCCTTAACGGCGTTCATGTACAGGGCCGCAGACTCCATCTCCGCGCACAGCACGCCCATGTCACGCCACTTGTCATGGTCCTCCATGTCGCGGTAGAACACGTCCGAAGCGATGACGTTTCCGACATGGAAGGTCGCGCCGGATTCTCTTGCCGCGTTGACCGCCTTCTCCAGAAGGTTGTAATCCGCGATGGGCGCGTAGGTGCCGGGAAGCTTGTACTGATCCGCAAAGGCGGAATCCGTGCAGGAGCCCTGCGCGATGACGATGTCCATCACGTTGACATCATCCTGCAACGAACCGGAGCTCCCGATCCGGATGATGTTGTCCACATCATAGAAGTTGAACAGCTCGTAGGTGTAGATTGCCACGGAGGGCATGCCCATGCCGTGTCCCATCACGGAGACTTCCGTTCCCTGATAGGTTCCGGTATAGCCCAGCATCCCGCGGACTTCATTGAAGCATTTCGCATTCTCCAGGTAGTTCTCCGCAATGAACTTCGCCCTGAGCGGATCGCCCGGCATCAAAACCGTCTTTGCAATGTCGCCTTTTTGCGCGCTGTTATGTGGTGTGCTCATAGTGAATCCTCCGTTTCTTTTTTATAATAGAAATAATACCTATAGTTTACCGTAAATCATACTTTGCCGCCACCTGCACATCATTTCTGATTCTGGCAACGGCTTCGTGCAGCCAGACGCGGAACCGGTGGAAGTACAGATCGACTGCGACCTGCGCATTCACCTTGCTTTCGTCCTTCGGATCCAGCTCGACGTAGGTCTTTCCGGAGAGCGCATCATTCAGAACCTCCACGCGGATATGCGCTTTCTTTGTTGTCACGCATAAGGGATCCGCGCAGGCGGCGAGCGCTAACCCGTCGTGCATGTACGCACTCTCCAATCCGTTGTCCTCGCGCTTTAACATAAAGGCAAGCAGATTCGCCGCGAGATCTCCCGCACGGGTATTGAACGACATGAATTTTTTCCGGTCATCATCGATGAGGCTTGCGCGCTCCGTCACATCCAGCCCGATCATCAACAGCGGAATTCCTGACGTAAATACGATGTTTGCCGCAACCGGATCAAACCAGATATTGAACTCCGCATGCGGCACCACATTTCCGCCTTCCATCGCACCGCCCATAAACGTAATGCGCTTAATCAGGTCTTTTAAGTCTGGGTAGAGTAAAAGCGCAATCGCGATGTTCGTCATGGGACCGGTCACCAGAAGCTCTAAGTTCCCCTCCTCTTCCTTCGCAATCCGGTAAATGACCTCCGGCGCGCGCTCCTCTTCAAACTGCATGCGCTTCGCCCCGGGTATCGTAACATCCCCAAGTCCTGTTGCGCCGTGCACCGTGCTTAAGGTGCGCTTCCCCGCATACATCGTCTTATACGCGCCGCGCGCAACGGGAACATCCCAGCCCAGATACTCCGCGATGTCCAGATTATTTTTGCTTGTATTTTCCTGCGACACATTGCCCACCGCGCTTGTCACCGCGCGGATATCGAATACCCCGCAGCCCGCCGCGGCAATCAGCATAATCGCGTCATCCGTTCCGGTGTCGCAATCAATGATGAGGGGCCTGCGATTCTGAACGATGTGCTCGTAATCCTCCGCGATGCTTCTTTCCTGAAATTCCATCCGTCACTCCTTTGTCAGGTTCAGCGCCTTTTTCAGTTTCTTCTTGGTGCGCTGCAGCGCGTTGTCGGTTGCTTTTTCCTCGCGGTTCAAGACCTTCGCGATTTCCGTATAGGTCATGCCGGTCATATACAGCGAAAGGACTTCCTTTTCGAATGCGCTCAGCTCGGAGTCAATTGTATTCTCCAGGCGTTTCACATTCTCTTTGTCAATCATCAATGCCTCGGGGTCGGAAACCGCCTTGGCGGAAGCATCATACAGCACATCCTCCAACTGTCTTCCGTTCGCATCCTTGTCGTCCGTTCTTGCAAAAATGGAAACGTAGGTGTTCAACGGAATGTGTTTTTTTCTGGAGGACGCCTGCACCGCGGAGTACATCTGTCTGGAAATGCAAAGATCCGCAAAGGTATAGAAGGAAGCGTCACGACCGGAATCATACTCGCGCACCGCTTTAAAGAGACCGATCATCCCTTCCTGAATCAGATCCTCTTTATCCGCGCCCAGGATAAACATCGTCCCCGCTTTCTTGCGCACGAGATTTTTATACTTGTTCATCAGAAAATCCGTGACACTCGTCTCACCGTCACGCAGGCGCTGGATCAGAGCCTCATCCGTCAGCTCGCGATAGATTTCCTCTCCGTGCCGAATTTCTTCCATGTCAACCCCGTCGCTGTCTTGCAATCTCGTATGCCAAAACGCCCGCCGCGACCGATGCGTTTAAGGAATTGATTTCACCCTTCATGGGAATCGCCGCCACCATGTCGCAATGCTCCTTAATGAGCTTAGAGACACCGTCTCCCTCCGCGCCGATGACCATACCGATCGCTCCCTTTAAGTTTAAGTCATACATGGGGGTGCCGTCCATATCCGCGCAGACAAACCACATCCCCTCTTCCTTTAAGGATTCCATGGTCTGCTTTAGGTTCGTCACCTTCACGACCGGTGTATAGTTCAAGGCGCCCGCGCTTGCGCGCGATACCGTCGCCGTCAAACCGACCGCACGATTCTTGGGGATGATGACGCCGTGCGCGCCCACGACATTACAGGTGCGGATGATGGCGCCCAGGTTGTGCGGGTCCTCAATTCCGTCCAAGAAAAACAGGAAGGGCTCCTCGTTGCGGTCCCTCGCCAGCTTCATGCAATCCTCTAACGTCGCGTAATGATAAGAAGCCGCGAGCGCGATGACACCCTGATGCATCCCGGCCTCACTCATCTGATCGAGGCGCTCCTTGCTCACAAAGCGGATGATGGTGTCATGCTTTTTCGCCTCGCGCCGGATGGTCTCCACGGGGCCGTCGTGGCAGCCGTCGAGGATGTAGACCTTATCGATGGTGCGTCCCGCGCGGAAGGCTTCGATGACCGCGTTACGCCCTTCAATCTGTCCGGTGTTGACGGGCTTGTCCCCACGGTTGAAATCCTCTCCTTTTTGATTCCGTTCCCGTTTCATTTTGTTCCGGCTTCCTCCAAACGTTTTTTGTAAATCCTTTTGTTCTCTTCAAACAGGTTGTTGCCCTTCGTATCAATCGTCACGATCAGCGGTCCGAATTCTTTGACACGCATACACCAAAGCGCTTCGGGCATGCCGAGGTCTTCCCACTCAACACGCACAATCTCTTCCACCTGTGTTGCGGCGAGCACCGCGCATCCGCCGGGATAAGCGCAGTGAATCGCGCCGTGTTTTCTGCAGGCCGCCGCGGTGTTCTCTCCCATGCCGCCTTTCCCTACAATGAGCTTCACGCCGGTTTTTTCAATAAACGCCGCTTCCGCGGATTCCATGCGGCGGCTGGTCGTGGGACCCACGGAAATCATTTCGTACGTACCGTCATCCCGCTTCCGCACAATCGGTCCCGCGTGAAAAATGGCACCGTTTTGCAAATCAAACGCCTCCGGCATCCTGCCCTCCGCGAGTACCCTGTGATGCCCCGAGTCACGACAGGTCGCGATCATACCCGTGAGGTAAACGGTATCGCCCGTGTGCAGGTCCTCAATCTGTTCCGGCGTGATCGGCGTTGTCAGTATCTTCTTCATGCAGACACCCCCGCATGAGATAAGACCTCGTACGAAAGATCCTCATGAAATACAATCTCGCCCCGCCGCGTTGCCCAGCAGCCGGTCGAGACGCCCACACCTAAGGTTGCCGGATGATGCGCCGCAGCTTCAATCTGTACGCCCAGTACGGAACGCGACCCGCCAAATCCCAAGGGCGCAATGCCCATGCGATCAAGGTCCT
>JAFSRL010000298.1 GCA_017446125.1 Lachnospiraceae bacterium | reverse complement strand
CAGTGACTCTTTTTTCACAGCGTGGTGAGCAGTCATTCGCGCCGGCAGAAAAAAGAGTCACTGTACCCGTCCCCCTGACTCATCTTGGCGTGATACTGAATATTGCCCTGCTCGCGTTCTTCAAGTTCGCGGGACTTCTCGACATTGCACGCCATGGAATCGTGATGCCGGTGGCCCTCTCCTTCACGACATTCACACAGATTGCATTTTTGCTGGATATGCGAAGTGAATCAGACTCTGCGGAATCGGTTGCGGATTCCACGAGGAATATACGCGCAGCGTATCCTGACGAGGGGAGACGCAACTGTTCGGCAGAACCTGACAGAATAGCCTTCAGCGATTATCTGTTGCATGTCCTGTTCTTTCCCAAGGTCCTCCAGGGCCCCGTCCAGCGCTTTGAGGAAACGAAGGCGCTCGTCCTGGACCGCCTGCATGCGGGCGTGCACGCGGAAGGCTTGATGGAGGGCGTTACGCTCTTCACTTTGGGACTCGCGAAAAAGGTTCTTTTGGCGGACACACTGGGGAAGGCGGTGGCGCTTGGCTACGCACAGGTAACGGACCTAACGCGCCCGGACGCGCTCGTGGTGATGCTCATTTACCCGCTGCAGCTTTACCTGGATTTTTCCGGCTACTGCGACATGGGGCGCGGTGTAGCGAAAATGCTCTCGCTCGACCTCGCGGACAATTTCGACCACCCCTATCGCGCGTTAAGCGTCTCTGACTACTGGTCGCGCTGGCACAAGTCTCTGACGCGGTTCTTCACGCGGTATGTCTATATTCCGCTCGGTGGGAGTAAAAGAGGCACCGCAAGAACCTGCGCGAACATCATGATTGTGTTTCTTTTAAGCGGTCTCTGGCACGGCACCGGATGGGGCTTTCTTATCTGGGGCGCAATGCAGGGCGCGGCAATCGTGGTGGAGCGGATACTGAGGAAGTGTGTCAGGGGATTAAGGACACCTCATCAGTCGGCTGCGCCGACAGCGGTCTCCGCTCCGCTTCGGTCGGCGCAGAACCAAGGTCCCCCGGACCTTGTGCGCCCTCAAGGGGAAGCTAAAGAATTGGCGACCCATCTTTGGCTTCGCAGGTTCGCGACCTACCTCTACATCGCGGTCTCCTTAACGTTCTTCCGCGCACCCACGGTAACCGGCGCCCTGCAGATGCTCACGCAGCCCTTCCGCGCGCTGGTGAACTATGTGAGCCCCGCAATCGCGGAAACATTCTATATGGATGAAATCTGGTATGTGGTGAAGGCGCTGCACCTTGACGGCCTGCGCCTTGCGCCCTATGTGTGCATGGCAATCGTGGTCGTGGCGAGCTTCGTGGTGGGTGTGTGTGCCGGGGGGACGAAGACACCTCATCAGTCGGCTGCGCCGACAGCGGTCTCCGCTCCGCTCCGGTCGGCGCAGAACCAAGGTCCCCCGGACCTTGTGCGCCCTCAAGGGGAAGCTAAGGAAGTGGTGGCGGGTTCTACGGAATCAGTTGCGGATTCCCCGAGGAATATACGCGCAGCGTATCCTGACGAGGGGAAACGCAACCGTTCCGCAGAACCCGTTCAGATACTCTCGATGGGACGCGCGGCGCTCCTGGGCATTCTGTTTGCGTGGTGCGTGATTTCCCTCTCTGAGGTGCAGACGTTTCTGTACGTGAATTTCTGAAAATGATATTGACACACATACAGAACTTTGATACTATGAACGTGCGTTTGCATCAATGGTGGATTTAACCGGGTAGCTAAGGGACGTGTGAACCGCCTGTTCCGAGTTTATAGGAAGGGGGCGGTGCTTATGAGTACATATGAGGAATTCATGGTACTACTGACCATTGTGTTGGTAATCATCGCGATTCTAAATATCAAAAATAAGTAATAGCCGTCCAGACCTGAGAAGCTGACGGCTATACTTGTCTAATGCTTACAGGAACGGGTGTGCTTGAACGCATCCCTTGGCTATCCTGTTAAATCCATTATAGCATATTAGCAGACAAAATCAACCCAATGAATAACAAACACTCTGCCGTAAAGTACATACGAACCTTCCTCCTCTCTGCGCTTGCGGTTCTGGTTTTCGTTGCGGCGAGTGTCATTGTCGTGGATCCGTTTTTTCATTATCACAAACCGCTTGAGAACTTCCCTTACGTGGTGGACAACCAGCTTTCCCAGAACCCCGGGATGGCGAAGCACTTCGAATACGATTCCGTGATCATCGGCTCGTCCATGACCGTGAATTTTGACACGGACGACTTCCGCGAACATCTGGGCCTCAACACAATCAAGCTGTGCTATTCCGGTGCCTATCCCAAGGATGACGCCAATATCATGGAGGTGGTGCAGGAGTCAGTGAGAAGGACGGGACAGGATGTGACAGATGGGACAGTCCCCATGTCACCCCAAAGAAGTGACACAGGGGACAGTCCCCCGGTCACATCTGTGGAAGCCAAAGAGGTAGTGTCGGGTTCTGCGGAATCGGCTGCGGATTCCACGAGGAATATACGCGCAGCGTATCCTGACGAGGGGAAACGCAACCGTTCCGCAGAACCCGTTCACAACGGCGCAGCCCTCAAGGCCGTGTTCCTTCCCATGGACCTGCCCGTCATGACGGGCGATGTCGACGAGGTCAAGTACCCGCGGCCGGAATACCTCTACGACACGAATCCGTTCAACGACGTGAAGTACGTCCTGAACAAGGATGTCTTTTTGCAGTACGTCGTGCGCCCTGTCCTCAACCCGAACCCGACGGACTTGTCCTACGTCTACGCAAGCTGGTGGACGGACGAGTATTACAACGCGGAAGCAGTGCTCTCGGCGCACGCCTTTCCCGAAGCGGTGAACGAGCCACTGCCGAAGGACGCCTTAATCGAACGCACGCAGGCGAACTTAGAGGCAAACATCGACCCCTTCATCGAGGCGAACCCGGAGACGACCTTTTATTTTTTCTACCCGCCCTACAGCATTCTCTACTGGGAGAACGTGTGCATCGAAAACCGTTTCGAGGCGGTGCTTTACCAGACGGAGTATGTGACGAAGCATCTTCTGCAATATGACAACGTGCGCGTCTTCTTCTTCCAGGACATGGAGGCGGTGGTCACGGACTTAAACAACTACGCGGACTATTCGCACTATCACCCGCGCGTCAATGCGTACATGACGGAATGCTTCGCGACCGGCGCGCATGAGATTACCTCAGAAGACGATCTTGCAAACCATGTAAACGCCGTGCGGGAAATGGTGGCGTCGTATGAGCGCCTGCAAAGGTGAGTGCAGGAAATCGCAAATGAGCGTATAATATCGTAAGACATGACTGAAACGAAAGCGCACATCCTCATCATCTCGCAATGCTTTTACCCGGAGGAATTCCGGGTGAATGACCTTGCCGCGGAATGGGTGAAGGAAGGGCACAAGGTCACGGCGGTGACGTCGATTCCCAACTACCCGGGGGGTGACTTCTTTCCCGGCTACGGTCTGTTCCGCAGGCGCAAGGAACTCTGGAAGGGCGTGACAATTCATCACCTTCCCGTCATTCCCAGAAAGCACGGCAGCGTGATGCTGGCGCTCAATTACTTATCCTTTGTCATCTCCGGCGCGTTCTTTGCCTTCTTCACACGCACGAAGGCGGACCGCGTCTTCATCTTCGAAACCTCGCCCATGACGCAGGCGCTCGCAGGCGTGTGGTATGCGCGCAGAAGAAAGATCCCGTGCGACCTCTACATTCAGGATCTTTGGCCGGACAATGTCGAGATTGTCGCCGGCATTCACAACCGCTTTGTTCTCCGGGCGCTGCACCGCATGTGCAACTACATTTACAAAAACTGCACGCGCATTCTTGTGACGTCGCCCGCGTTTGAACGCGTGATGAAAAAACGTACGGACACGCCCGTGATTTACTGGCCGCAGTATGCGGAGGCGTTCTATGTGCCCGTGCCGTGCAAGGAACCACACGAGGAGCTGCGCATCATCTTCACCGGAAATGTGGGCGTTGCGCAGGGTTTGGAAATCCTGCCGGAAGCTGCGGCTTTGTTAAAGCAATCCGCGCAGGATGCGGCGTGCGCCGAAGAACGAAAGATTGTATTCCACATCGTCGGCGACGGCCGCTCCATGGAAGCCTTTCGCGAGGAAATCCGCAGAACGAATACGGAGGAGATGTTTGTGCTGCACGGACGAAAGCCCGCCGCAAAGATTCCGCAGATGCTTGCGGACGCGGATGTTGCCTTTCTTTCCTTCATGGATACGCCGCTGTTTAAGCGCACGATTCCGGCGAAGCTCCAGTCCTACCTTGCCTGCGGCATTCCGGTCTTAGCCTCCGCCGGCGGCGAGACAAAGCGCATCCTGAAGGAAGCGGACTGCGGGTGGGTGTGCCCGCTTGGGGATGCCGCCGCACTGGCTGCGACCATCCGGGAGATTTCAGAATCACCGCGTAAGGCGCTGCAATTAAAGGGCGAAAACGCGCTTGCCTACAGCAGGGCGCACTTCGACAAGAAAACCCTGCTGGCGCAGTTTTGGGGCGAAGACGCGTGTAATAAATGAAACAAACGAGATAAGAAAGAGGAACCCAAATGAACATCATTTTACTGAGCGGCGGGTCGGGGCAGCGGCTTTGGCCCATATCGAATGAAGTGCAGTCGAAGCAGTTCATGAAAATTTTCCGCAAGGCGGGCGCGGAGAATAAGGACAATGCGGCGGTCGATAAAGACGACGCGTACGAATCCATGCTGCAGCGCGTCTACCGCCAGATCAAAACCATCGACGCGGATGCGAAGGTGACGATTGCGACGGCGCGCACGCAGGTGAGCGCGATCCACAACCAGTTGGGATTCGACGTGGGCATCTCTGTCGAGCCGTGCAGAAGAGACACCTTCCCGGCAATCGCTTTGGCGTGCGCCTACCTGCATGACGTGCAGGGGGTTCGTGAGGATGAGACCGTGGTCGTTGTGCCGGTTGACCCCTATGTCGAGGACGATTATTTCGAGGCGCTGAAGGAGCTTGATGTGATCGCGTCGCGCAGGGAGGCGAACCTTACGCTCATGGGCATGGAGCCCACCTACCCCTCGGAGAAGTACGGCTACATCATGCCGGAGACGAAGGACAGGGTGAGCGCCGTAAAGGAGTTCAAGGAGAAGCCTGACGAAGCGACCGCGCGCAGGTACATCGAGGCGGGCGCGTTGTGGAACGGCGGCATCTTTGCATTTGAATTAAAGTACCTTCTGGAGAAGGCGCATGCCCTGATTGATTTCGAGGATTACCAGGACCTCTTCCACAAGTACGACACGGTGACCAAGATCAGCTTTGATTACGCGGTCGCGGAAAAGGAAGAGAAGATTAATGTGCTCCGGTTTGCCGGAACGTGGAAGGATATCGGCACGTGGAACACGCTGGTCGAGACGATGGATGAGCCCGTGTTTGGCAAGGCGATGTTAAACGAAACCTGTGAAGGCGTGAACGTGGTGAACCTTCTGGACGTTCCGGTGCTGTGCATGGGATTGAAGGACGTTGTCGTTTCGGCCTCGCCCGAAGGTGTTTTGGTGTCTGACAAGGGTCAGTCGAGCTACATCAAGCCCTTTGTCGACGAGATTGACCAGCAGATTATGTTTGCGGAAAAGAGCTGGGGAAGCTTTCGCGTGCTCGACGTCGCGGAGGACGCGCTGACAATCAAGGTGACGTTAAACGCCGGCAACCGGATGAATTATCATTCGCATGAGCTGCGCGATGAGGTCTGGACCGTCGTGGACGGCGAGGGACGGACCGTGGTCGACGGGATGGTGCAGCATGTGAAGGCGGGCGACGTCGTGACGATGGAGGCCGGTTGCAAGCATGCCGTGATTGCGGATACGAAGCTCACCATGATTGAGGTGCAGCTCGGGAAGGACATTTCCGTGAGGGATAAAGTGAAGTACGAGTGGCCGATGTGAGTGATGAGATGAACGGGCTTACGCCCTTTAAGCTGGTTCCTGCGTTTCAGGATTACCTCTGGGGCGGAAGAAGGCTCGTGGAAGAATTTCATAAGACGCCCGACGCGGAGCGTTACCCCGCCGGCACCCCCATCGCGGAGAGCTGGGAGTGCTCGACGCACCCTGACGGGGTGAGCGCTTGTGAGTCAGAGGGGACGGGTACACTGACTCACTACCTCCGCGCCCACCCAGGGGCGCTGGGTACGCACCCTTCCACATTGCCCGGCGAGCTGCCCGTCCTCATTAAACTGATCGACGCGGCAAAGCCCCTCTCCGTGCAGGTGCACCCCGACGACGACTACGCGCGTGCGCACGAAAACGGCTCCCTGGGCAAGACCGAGATGTGGTACGTCATCGACGCCGCCCCGGGCGCGAAGCTCGTCTACGGCTTAACACGCACGCTCACAAGGGAGGAGTTGACACAGATTGTAAGACAGGGGAAAATAGAGCGGTACCTGCAGGAGGTGCCCGTGCACAAGGGGGACGTCTTTTTCATCCCCGCGGGAACGGTGCACGCGATTGGAGAAGGCATCGTCGTGTACGAGGTGCAACAGAGCTCAAACCTGACCTACCGCCTGTTTGACTATCACCGCAGGGACAAGGACGGGAAGGAGCGCGCGCTGCACATCGACAAGGCACTCGACGTCATGAACTTACAGGGTTCGCCCGCGCCCAGGCAGAAGCTGCGTGCTCTGCGCTACAAGAAGGGCTGTGCGCAGGAGCTTTTATGCCGCTGCAAGTACTTTCAGGTGGAGCGCATCTTAGTCAACACGAAAGAGCTTCCGGAGGGCGCACCGTTTGAAACGAACGACAACTCGTTTGCCGTGCTTACGTGCACAGAAGGGCAGGGTCGCCTGACGGCGGAAGATGTCGCAATCGACTTTCAACGCGGCGATTCCGTCTTCGTGCCGGCATCCTGCGCAGGGCTCGCCCTGCACGGCGCGGCGGAGCTATTACTGACGACCTGTTGAAGGATACTGACGCAGGGCGCCATAAACGTAGGTAACGAAATCAGTTGTGCCCCACGGAAATGTATGCGTAACGGATACTGACGTGAGCAGCCACAAACGTTTATGATACGAAATCGCTTGTGCCCCACGAGGAATATACGCGAAGCGTATCCTGACGAGGGGGCGCACAACGATTTCGTAAGAGCCAAGGAAGTGAGGAAGTATGCCTGAGCAATTAGCAATCAACGGCGGCACTCCGGTGCGCGCCACCAAACTGTATTACGGCAGGCAGTGGATCACGGACGAGGACGTGAAGGCCGTTGCGGAAACGATGACGGGCGACCTCATCACGTGCGGGCCGAAGGTGACTGCGGCGGAACAAAAGCTCTGCGCATATACCGGCGCGAAGCACGCGGTGGTCGTCTCAAACGGCACGGCGGCACTGCACGCAGCCTGTGCGGCAGCAGGCATCAAGGCAGGCGACGAGGTCATCACGACGCCCTTAACCTTTATGGCGAGCGCGAACTGCGCGCTTTACGTGGGCGCGAAGCCGGTCTTTGCGGACATCAACGAAAAGACCTACAACATCGATCCCGCGTCGATTGAGGCGTGCATCACGAAACGCACGAAGGCGGTGATTCCGGTCGACTACACGGGACAGGCATGCGATTACGACGCAATCCGTGCGCTCTGTGACAAGCATCATTTAATACTCATCGAGGACGCGGCGCACGCAATCGGCACAAGCTACAAAGACAAGAAGGTGGGAACCGTTGCGGACATGACCTGCTTCTCCTTCCATCCGGTGAAGACCGTGACGGCAGGCGAGGGCGGCGCAATCACGACGGATGACGATGAACTCTATCACAAGCTTGCGCTGTTCCGCGGGCACGGCATCGAGCGCGACCCCGCGAATATGGAAGAAACGCCGGAGGGCATCTGGGTGTACGAGCAGCAGATGCTGGGCTACAACTACCGCATGACGGATTTCCAGGCGGCGCTTCTGATGAGCCAGATGGAGCGGCTGGATGCCTTCGGCGCACGCCGCAAGGAGATTGTGAAGCGCTACAACGAAGCGTTCAAGGACATGGAGGAGCTGGTGCTGCAGGAGGAGATTGCGGAATCCGACACGACGAGGCACTTGTATGTGATTCAGTTGAACTTGGAGAAGCTCACCTGCACGCGGGCGGAATTTTTCAACGCGATGAGCGCGGAGAACGTGCAGTGTCAGGTGCACTACATTCCGGTGTACCTGTCGCCGTACTATCAAAGTCTCGGCTATCAAAGGGGGCTGTGCCCGAAGGCGGAGCGGCTGTACGAACGCATCATGAGCATTCCGCTTTACCCGATGATGACGGACGACGACGTCACCGATGTCATCACCGCCGTGAAGAAGCTCGTCGCAGCCTACCGCAAATAAACAACGTAAATTAGGAACCCCTGCAACCCCGGGTTCAGAGGAACGTACCGTCCCCAACGGTCGTGTACGCTAAGACAGTAAAACAGGAGATGAGTCCTTACATAATCCGTTTCGGCTGACGAGGAATATACGCGCAGCGTATCCTGACGAGGCAGTCCGAAATGATTTGTAAGGACGGAGTAGTGTCAAACACAGGAAAGGGGAGTGACATGCTGCAACCCACATGTATTGTCGGCATCGCCGGCGGCAGCGCATCCGGCAAGACCACCATCGTGAACAAAATCAAGGCGACCTTCGGCGCGGACATCGTCGT
>JAFSRL010000297.1 GCA_017446125.1 Lachnospiraceae bacterium | reverse complement strand
TTGTGCTGGCGGTGATGGGAATTATTATTCTTGGAGCTGAGGGTGAGTCGGTGACAATAAGGGACAGGACCAAATGTCACCAGCTTCCCATGGTGACATTTGGACCTGTCCCTTATTGTCACCTACTCTCCCTCAGCTCCAAGAATAATAATTCCAATCACCGCCAGCACAATCACCGCATACTGCTTCCAGGTCAGCTTTTCTTTTAAGAAGATCCTCGCCCACAGAATCGAAAACACGCAGTACGACGAAATCAGCGGCGCCGAAGCAATCGGGTTCGCCCCCAGCGCAAAGATATACGCATACTGCCCCGCCGTTTCGCAGATACCGGCAAGGAGCTTCGGGCGCTCTTTTGCAATCACGATCCGCTCCTTACGGTAAAAGCGCACATAGAAAAATGCAAGCACGCCGAGAATCAAAAACGTATACTCATACGCGATGTTCGCGGAATCCTCGCTGATGAAGTTGTCGAGCACGTAAGCATCCGCGAAGGTGCCCAGACCGTCGATGATGCAGTAGAGGATGCTGAATAAAATGGCAAGCCAGGGGAGTTGTTGGATTGCTGCCGAGGCGGAGTGAGTCATGGGGGACGGGTACGCTGACTCATTTTTACCCGATGATACCGAACCGATATTACCCTGTGAAGAATGAGTCAGTGTACCCGTCCCCACTGACTCACTCCGCACCAGCATCGTCATCAGATAGATTGCGGCAACGATGAGCAGCACCGCAACCCACTGCACGGCGGCAAGCGACTCCTTCATAAAGAAAAACATCAGCACCGCGGCCACGGCGCCGGACGAGTTACAAATAGGGGTCGAAATCGAGAGTTCGATGTGACGCAGGCCCACATACCCGAAAACCATCGCGGCAATGTAAAGCGCGGACACCGGCAGGTACACCAAAATATCCCTTGCGGTAAACGGCGTGCCGCGAAGGAGCTCCACTGTTGCGTGGAGCCCCATGAATAAACCGACCGCCATCACCATCTTCCAATGGGAATTTTTATCTTCCGGCCTTGAGCCGAGCTTTGAAAAAAAATCCGAACCGCTCCAGAACAAAACCGCTATGATCGATAACCAAAACCACATCCTTTAAACATCTCCTCCTTTCATCATTACGGTATCATCGTCAGACAGTCAAGATACGGATACGCTTCCAGCGCCTCCAAAACCGCCTTATCAAACAAACATCCTTCAAAGGTTATGTATTGTTCTTCGTAGGACGAAAGAAACTCTCCTTCCAGGCCGTAGAACTTGCAGTTCTTGAAAGTACCGTAAGCACCGTCTAAATCCAGCATCGTAAACTGTCTGCAATCACGGAACACACAGTTTTCAAAATACAAACCATAGGATTCGTAATTGCTGATACATCCGTAGGTGCAGTCATGGATTACGGAATCCGTCATCGTAATCCCGGAGGAGTTCCACGCCTGATATCCGTATGCGCCGCAGCCGTACAGGTCCATTTTGTTCAGGTTCACATTGTAACACTCATCAAACCCGATTACGTTGCCCCCGCAATCTCCCTCTTCAATGATATGTCCGCAAACGATTCCTTCAACCGTAAAGCTCTCACAGTTTTTAAAATCGATTACATTCGCATACGGTGACGATGTCACAATCTCCACCTCGCCTTCGGCGCCCGGTGCGGCTTTCAATGTAAAGCCGGTACAGGAATTGATGAAAAAGGCATCCGAACCGTTCGTCACATCATACTGCCCTGCCGCAAGTTCAATCGTACGGTAGGATCCGATTGCCGCCATCAGATCCTCCACATTTGTCACCCGGTAAATGCTTTCGTTTGAAATCATCCGAAAGCTCTCTCTTGAAGGTGTGGTAAATGTCTCCGCAACCGCACGCCCGCTGCACACCTTTGTTAAAGATGAATTCGCGGCCGCCTCCGTTGCCGTCATCTCATAATAGGCTTTATCGATGCCCTGTGCGCGGTACTCCACGTAATCCAGCTCATAAACATCATAATCGATGAAGCGCACCCTGCCCTGTCCCCGTTCCATGCCGGTCGCGATTGCAATGAAATTATAATCCTCCTGTCCGGGTGTGCTGTGATAGATGCGGTCTGTATTTTCATCATAGTAGAAGCTGCTTCTGTCCACATACGGTGTTTCCGCATCCGGAATAAAGAACGGCGTATACCGCAGCATAAACGTATTCACCTGGTCAAGTGTCAGCGACTCGTATCCGTCGACGTTGACAATCTGTTCCGGTGTATTGACACGCGCAAAGGCAAATGCAAACTCCACAAGCGTACTCATGTCAAAGCTTCCGTTATACGAGAACCCGCCTCTTGACTGTTCCGCGAAATTGCTCAAAAACAGATTCGCCTCACGCTGTACGTCCTTGTTCATCGACATCTTTTCGCCGGAGGTTGTCGTATTCCTGGAAAAGACCTGCTCTCTGTAATCACCGTCCTTTGACTCCTCGTACACGTAAAGATACTTTCCGCGGTGTGTCACAAAAACATCCCCGCCCACGGTTCCGGCATTACCCTTTAAATGGATATGCCAGCTTGTGGGCCAGGAGACACTGACATCCTCCGGAGGAGAAAGCACAACCTCCGCCGTAAGCTTATGCGTATCCTTTTGCGGCAGCTCACCGTCTTCGCCCGCGTCCGCGGCGACCCCCATGCTGAAGGAGGCATTCCCCGCTGCATCAAAATCATAATACGCAAGCACATCAGGTGTCGCGTTCGTTACCGTGACCGTTCCGTCCGACGCGTAATCGCGTTCCAGATACCATCTCCCGTTCAGCAACGAATAAACATCTTCCTTTGTACCGACATCCAGGTAATACCCCAGATCGAAATCATTGATGTTTGAAATATACTCATAGTCAGACCACCAGTCTTCCTCGTAGTCCTCATAGATTTCGTCAACAAGCATCACAAGGTCACGTAAATGCCAGGCGGTATGCGCGCCGAATCCCTTCCCGTAAACGACCACCTCCATGCCGTCATATTCCTGCAGCGTCCCGTCCTCAAGAGAAGACCCGGCGGCAAGCTGTACTTCATCCACAACAACTCTTCCGGTGTACTCCGTATCGATGGTAACAGGATTTGTAAGGGACAGCCCTACCGCCTCAATCTTGTCGCCGTTCGGATGGTCGCCGGTAAATGTGTAAACGGTTCCGGAAAGCGCGAGATTCATCAAATCGTCATCCGTCAATACACCGGCATCCTCTTCCGACGATGCGTGCGGCCAGGGAAAAAGCTCCGGCTCGTCAGATGTTTCCTCTGTTTCCTCACCGGCGGGTTCTTCCAAAACAGTCGTCTCTTCCTCCTGCGTTTCCTCCGCCACAGGCTCTTCCACCGGCGCTGCAGCGCCGCAGGCACTCAAAAACAGCGTCATACATAACAGGATTGAAAGTATGGATGTGTATGTTCTTTTTTTCATCACTTTATCCTCCGGTGTTCGTTCATCAATATCATCTATCCTATAACTGTTCCGTGCCTTTTTCAAGAAACGCCTGCAATAAGGGCTCCACCCTGCCGTGGAGCCCTTATAAGAGATTTCCTGATTCTTTCCGGCAATCCGTCCGGGTTTAATCTTCCGCGTTGCCCTCCGCGACCTTTGCCGCGCGGTCCGCAACCTCCTTTTCCTGAATGTCGGACGGAGTCTGCTCATAGCGGACAAACTCGTACTCATAATCGCCGCTTCCACCGGTCATGGAGCGTAACTGCGTGCAGTAGCCGTAAAGCTCCATCATGGGGACCTCCGCCTCGATGACCTGCTTGCCGTTGCCGGTCGGGTTCATCCCCATCACGCGGCCGCGACGCTTGTTCAAGTCGCCCATGACGTCGCCCGTATAGGCATCCGGCACCGTGACCTTCATCGCTGCGATGGGCTCTAAGAGCACCGGCGCACCTTCCATGACGCCCTTGCGGAACGCCTGGGAAGAAGCCACCTTGAATGCCATTTCGGAAGAGTCGACCGGGTGATAGCTGCCGTCGTACAACGTCGCCTTGATGCCCACAACGGGATAGGCTGCCAAAGGTCCTCTCTGAATAGATTCCGCAATGCCCTTTTCGACCGCAGGGAAATAGTTCTTCGGCACCGTGCCGCCCACAACGACCTGATCGAATTCATAAGGAACCGTATTGTCCGCAAGCGGCTCGAAGCGCATCTTGACGTGACCGTACTGACCGTGTCCGCCGGTCTGCTTCTTGTACTTGTATTCCACATCCGAATTCTTGCGGATGGTCTCGCGGAATGCCACCTTTGGCTTGGTCAAATCGATGCCCACCTTATACTCGTTCTGCAATCTCGACGCGATGATTTCGATGTGCTGGTCGCCCATACCGTAAATCAATGTCTGGCGGTTCTGCCCGTCATTGACAACCTTGATTGTCTGGTCTTCCGCGGAAAGCTTTGCAAGCGCCTGCGCAATCTTGTCGATGTCGCCCTTGTTCTGCGCATGGTAACGCATGGACGTATAAGGCTTCGAAATATCCATCTTCGGATACTGCACCGGGTGCGCCTTCGTGGAAAGCGTGTCGCCCGTGTCGGTGTCGGAAAGCTTCGCTAAGCAGCCGATATCGCCCGCATGCAGCTCCGGTACCTCGGTGGGCTTGTTGCCGCAAAGCACATAGAGCTTGCCGATCTTTTCCTCTTCCTGCTTCTCGACATTGTACATCACATCGTCCGTCTTGATGACGCCGGAGTTCACCTTGATAAAGGAATACTTGCCGATGAACGGGTCCATCATGGTCTTGAAGACGAATGCGGTCTTGGGTTTCGAGAAATCAAAGTTCGCCTCGAAGATTTCATTCGTGTTCGTGTCGATGCCGTTGACCTTACGCGCCTCGGGCGAGGGCATGTACTTCACGATGTCATCCATCAATGTATAAATCCCCTGGCAGAGGGTATTCGATCCCATCTCCACCGGCACCGTCGTGCAGTCCAAAATGTTCGAACGCACCGCCTCGCGGATTTCCGTCTCGGAGAAGGTCTCGCCCGCAAAATAGCGGTCCATGAAGTCTTCCGAGGTCTCCGCAACCGCTTCCATCAACGCATCGCGGAAGTTGCCCAAGTTTTCCTTATTATAATCCGGAATCTCGATTTCCTTGACTTCCTTGCCTTCCCACTTAAACGCCTTTTCCTGGATGACATTGACATAGCCGACAAACTTCTCGTTTTCACGGACGGGTAAGTTGAACGGCGCAATCTTCTTGCCGTAACGCGCCTCCAAATCCTCCACGACCTGACGGTAGCTCGCATCGTCAATGTCCATATCCGAAACGAAGAACATTCTG
Source organism: Lachnospiraceae bacterium (assembly GCA_017446125.1). Lineage (GTDB taxonomy): Bacteria > Bacillota > Clostridia > Lachnospirales > Lachnospiraceae > Butyrivibrio. Next base: position 3,386 of record JAFSRL010000297.1, on the reverse strand, counting down.
GGAAGCTTGTACTTCTCGCACAGATCCCAGGCACGCTCCGTACCCACTTCAATGCCGGCCTTACCGGAGACCACGATGATTGCCGCGTCCGCAACAGAGATTGCCTCCTCCACCTCGCCGATGAAGTCAAAATATCCGGGCGTATCAAGGACATTGATCTTGACCCCTTCCCATTCCATCGGGATGAGTGACATGGACAGCGAAATCTGGCGCTTCACCTCTTCCTTGCCAAAGTCTGAGATCGTGTTGCCGTCCGCAACCTTCCCCATACGGCTCGTTAAGCCCGCCAAATACGCCATCGCCTCCGCGAGCGACGTCTTTCCGGACCCGCCGTGCCCCAATAACACCACGTTTCTGATCTTGTCGGTTGTGTAAACGTTCATATTGCCATATCCTTTCTGAAATTTTTTTGGGAGTCAATACGCTTTTCCCCTGAAGAGTCCCATAGGGACATTTTACTAAAAACAGCGTTCCATTACAACATTTTTTATGCTATATTTTTCTTATGCAGACCACACTTTCCTATTCCTCATACGGATTCGCAGGACTCGGACTGATCGGCGGAAGCATCGCGCGTGCCATTCGCGCGGTACAGCCTGACGCAAGGATTCTTGTTTATGATCCGGATGATGCGACTTTGGCGTACGCCGAAAAGGATGGTGTGGCAAGTGACGTCACCTCCCTCATCGGGCCGAAGTTCACGAACCTTGACGTGATTTTTTTGTGTGCGCCGGTGACAGAGAACAACAAAAATTTAGAGCTGCTGTTGCCCCATCTTTCCGGGGATACGACGCTTACAGACATCGGCTCGGTCAAGGGCGCCATCCACAAAAAGGTGATTGAACTGGGGATTGAAGGACAGTTCGTGGGCGGTCATCCCATGGCAGGCAGCGAACGAAGAGGCTATGCCAACGCCAGCGAAACGCTGTTGGAAAACGCATATTACTGCCTGACGCACACGGACGGTGTGGAGCCGGTGCGCATCGCGGAAATGGAAGCCTTTGTGCGCATGATTGGTGCCATTCCGGTGTCGTTCACCGCCGCGGAGCACGACTTTGTCACCGGCGCCGTTTCCCACGTGCCGCATGTCATCTCCGCCGCCTTGGTCAACCTTGTGCGCGACGCGGATGATAAGGACGACACCTTAAAGCGGATTGCCGCCGGCGGGTTCAAGGACATCACGAGAATCTCCTCGTCCTCTCCCGCGATGTGGCAGCAGATTTGCGAAGAAAACCGCGATGTGATTGTCGAACTTTTGGACCGCTACCTGGAACGATTGAACAACGCAAGGGACCTCATCGCGAACCGTTCCGCAAACAGCATTTATTCGTTCTTTGAAGAAGCACGCGCTTACCGCGAATCCTTTACGGACACCGTGGCGGGACCCATCACGCAGCAGTTTTTGCTTTATGTGGACATCCGCGATACCGCGGGCGCATTGTCGAACACCATCAAGCTGCTTTCGGACATCGGAATCAACTTGAAGAACATCGGAATCACGCACAACAGAGAGGCCGCCTTCGGCTCCCTCATGATAGAGTTTTACGACAACACGGCACGGAATCTTGCAATCAATACCCTGCGCGCAAACGGTTACATCGTATCCCTGCCGGAATAAGGAGGCGTCTGACACATGCTGAAGCTGCAAAGGATCCATACTCCGATCACGGGCGAACTGACGGTACCGGGCGACAAATCCATCTCGCACCGCGCCGTGATGCTGAGCGCCCTCGCGGACGGGACGAGCGAAATCACCGGCTTTTTAAACAGCGGTGACTGCATCGCCACCGTCAACTGTTTCCGGTCTTTGGGCATCGAAATTGAAGAGCGACGCACGGTACACGGCGCGCATGTTGTCAACGTTCACGGGCAGGGACTGTACGGATTCAAAAAAGCCGCCGGAACCCTCTATACCGGAAACAGCGGCACCACGACGCGCCTGATGGCGGGCATCCTTGCGGCGCAGCCGTTTTCCTCGCGCGTCACGGGCGACGCTTCGATTGAGAACCGTCCCATGATGCGCATCATCGATCCCTTAACCAAGATGGGGGCCAGAATCAAATCAGAGCACGACAACGGATGCTGTCCCTTGCTCTTTGACGGTGTCGCGCCGGGCGATATGCTCACCGGCATCAACTACCATAATCCCGTTGCCTCCGCGCAGGTGAAAAGCGCCATTTTGCTTTCCGGGCTGTACGCCGAAGGCGATACGATCGTTCATGAGCCGGCGCCCTCCCGCAACCACACGGAGGTCATGCTCAGAGCCTTCGGCGCGGACATCCGCCACGAACGGACACACGCCGGTACCACAACGTCCATCCTGCATCCGGGCGATCCCTTGCGTGCCATGAAGATTACGATTCCGGGCGACATCTCTTCCGCCGCCTTCTTTATCGCGGCAGCCTGTCTGTTGCCGGACTCTGATTTACTGTTGAAACGTGTGGGCATCAATGAAACACGTTCCGGCATCCTGACCGTTTTAAAACAGATGGGTGCGGACATTACCGTTACGAACGAAAAGGGCGGCGCCTCCGAGCCCTACGCGGACATCCGCGTGCGGTATGCGGAGCTGCACGGCTCGCCCTCCGGTCCCTTTACGATTGCGGGCAAGCTGGTCCCCACGCTCATTGACGAGCTCCCGATCATCGCGGTGCTTGCCGCCTTCGTGCCCTGCATCACCGTCATTCAGAACGCGGAGGAACTCAGGGTAAAAGAAACAGACCGCATTGCTGCGATCTGTGAAAACTTAACTGCGATGGGTTGTAACGTCGATGACATAAAAGACGGAATGGTCATCTACGGCGGTGACAAGCTGCATGGTGCAAACATCAAAACCTACGGCGATCACCGCATCGCCATGGCATTCGCGATTGCCGCCCTCGCCGTGGACGGTGAAACCACGATTGATGACGAGACCTGCGTGAACATTTCGTACCCGCGGTTCTTTGAAACGCTAACGCGATTAACGACGTGATTACTCCGCTGTCATATCACTGACAGTCTCATACACCTCGATCCGCATCGAATCACCTTCGGGCATGCCGATGAAAATCGCGCCGTAATTAAATCCTTCCTCCAACTGCTCGCCGCGCACAAGCTGGATAAAGACGTGCAGCACTTCCTTCGTCCAGATCGTCAGGTACGCCTCATAGATGTGTCCGAGCGTCAAAGACTGGTCGCAATTAAACCCGATTCCCTGCGCGGACAAATCCTGCACATCGATGAAGACACTCTGTGTCTCCGGCTCCCCTCCGGGATTCAAGCGCTTCATCACGAGCCTTCCGGAGAGCTCAATTCGTTTCCGTTTACTTATTTCTTCCAACACTGACCCCTTTACTTGCCACTCCCATGTTTATAAACTACGTGCACAGTATAACACAAAAGAG
>JAFSRL010000296.1 GCA_017446125.1 Lachnospiraceae bacterium | reverse complement strand
CATGATCGCCATCCATAACAAGTCAGATATTTTCGCGTACGGGGACGAAGCGTACGAGATGTATGAGAAGGCGCCCAGCAACATTAAGATTTCTTATCCGCTCAACAACGGTGTCATTGCGGACATTAATAATATGGAAGCTTTGATGAAGCGCTTTTTGTCCGACCAGATGAAGGGCGGCATCAAGCCTGCGGATTATCTGATTGCGGTTCCGACGGATGTCACGAAGGTCGAGAAGAAGGCGTTCCACGATCTGATTCGTGATTGCGGCGTAAAGCCGAAGAAGATTCTGGTCGTTGAAAAGGCGTTGGCGGACGGTCTGGGGCTGGATGTCGACGTGATGAACTCGCAGGGTGTTTTGATTGTGAACGTCGGTTATGACACGACGGAAATTTCCATTCTTTCCCTGCGCGGCATTGTTATCAGTAAGCTCATCAAGGTGGGCGGCAAGAAGTTTGACGAGTCGATCCGCTCCATCATCAGAAGAGAGTATTCCTTAATCATCGGCGGAAAGACCGCGGAAAACGTCAAGATCAATTTGAGTGAGATCGAGAAGCGGGAAGAGGACGCCGTCGTTTACGGAAGAGACATTGTAACGGGGCTTCCCATGGAGCGTCACATTCCGACGGAAATGATCAATATGGCGCTGCTGGAAAACTTCGACACCATTTTGGACAACATCAAGCTGACCCTGGAGCGCACACCGCCGGAGCTGGCGGCGGACATTTACAAGCACGGTCTGTATTTGACCGGCGGCGCGTCCCAGGTGTGCCACTTGGCACAGCATTTGAGCAACGGCGTCAATTTGAACGTGAATATATCCGAGCATCCGGAGACGAGCGTGGCTTTGGGCATTTCCAAGATCATTCAGGACGACACCTACAAGTCCTTGGCGTACGATCCGGTGTCCAACAAAGAATAAGGGGAAGAAATCGTGAGCACCCCGAATTTGGGTAAAAAAGGAGGAGAACGGTTTACAATTCCAAGTAAATATCTCCTCTTTCTTTTCACAATCCTATGCATTATCTTAATGGCCCTGACCTTCCGTACAGGGTTTATCACCGAGCCGTTTAATGCGATTGCGGGCGCGATTGTCGTGCCGGTGCAGCGCGGTGTGACAACCGCGGGCACCTGGTTTAAAACGCGTGCCGACGAGCTTGCGGAAATCCGCCGCTTACAGGATGAGAACGCGTCCTTGCGCGCAAGGATTGATGAGCTCAACACACAGAACACGGCGCTGCAGCAGGATGTGTATGAGCTGAATGAGCTGAGGATTCTATTTGACCTCGATAAGCAGTATGAGGAATATGAAACCGTGGGCGCCCGCGTCATCGCGAAGGATGCCGGCAACTGGTACCATTCCTTTGTAATCGACAAGGGGTCGGACGAAGGCATCCAAAAGGATATGAACGTCATCGCGGGCAGCGGACTCGTGGGGCGCGTCATTGATACCGGACCGCACTGGGCGAAGGTCATGACGATCATCGCGGACAATTCTTCCGTTTCCGGCACCGTGCTCTCCAGCGCGGACAATCTGATGGTGACGGGAGATTTGACACTTTATGAGAAGGGTCTCATCGGATTTTCCAAGCTGGTCGACAATGCGGACCGTGTGGCGGCGGGCGACAAGATTGTGACGAGCAACATTTCCGATAAATACCTGCCCGGTATTTTAATCGGTTATATTTCCAGCGTGGAGGAGGACTCCAATCATTTGACGAAGTCCGGAACCGTGACGCCTGCGGTGGACTTCAACCACTTGAATGATGTGCTTGTGGTGCTGCAATTAAAGGAGGATCATACGACGGAGGTGGAAGAGTGAAGAAAGCCTTCGTCTATTTTTTGATGATTCTGTGTCTGTTTGTGTTACAGACAACCGTCTTTCATGCGATTTCCCTGGGCGGCATCGTGCCGAACCTGATTTTAATTTTTGTGGTGAGCGCGGGACTCATGAGCGGCGAATCCTACGGGTTGACCTGCGGATTCTTCTGCGGACTTTTGTGCGACATCTTTTTCGGCTCGTTCCTTGGGTTCTATGCGATTTTGTATTTGTACATCGGGTTTGTGAACGGTCTGTTTCACAGAAGCTTTTTTGCGCAGAACATCGCGCTGCCCATCATGCTGTTGACAGGCTCTGATTTTGTATACGGCGTTGCCTGTTATATTTTGATGTTTTTGTTCCGGTCGCGGTTTGCCTTTGGTTATTATTTTACGCACCGCATCGTGCCGGAGCTTGTCTATACACTGGTTGCCGCGCTCATTGTTTATCCCGTGATTTTACGGCTAAGCACGCGGTTAGACATCATCGAAAGAAAGAGCGAGAAGAAGTTTGTTTAATTTTGTCATGGAACGCATCTGGAAGTTCATCTCGTCGCGGTTTGTCATCCTGATTGCATTGCTTGTTGCGATTTCGGGAATCCTGGTGCACCGCCTGTTTGTGCTGCAGATCGTCCGGGGCGAAGCCTACCAGAACACCTTCCAGTTGAAAATCCGAAAGGAGCGGGGGATTCCCGGAACAAGGGGCAACATCTATGACCGCAACGGGCATTTGCTGGCGTACAACGAGCTTGCAAATTCCGTCATGATCGAGGACGTGTTTGAAACGGGAAGAACCAGAAACGCTTCCATCAACACGACCTTGAACCGTTTGATTGACATCATTGAAGAAAACGACGACGAGGTCGTGAGTGACTTCAACGTGGTAATCAATGCGGACAATGATTATGAATTCACTTTGGAGGATACCGCGCAGGAGCGGTTTCTCGCGGACGTATACGGACATACGCACATCACGGATTTGAAATACGAGGAAAAGATCAAGACACCCTCCGAATTGATTGACGACCTTTGTGTGCGCTACGGCATTGGAGGCTACACGGACCCCGAAGACAGGGATACCTTTGTCCCGGGCATGAACTATGAAAAGGACAGAATCTTAAAGCTCATTACCATCCGCTATAACATGAGCGCGAACAGCTACCAGAAGTATCTTGAGATTCCGGTGGCGAACAATGTCTGCGACCAGACGGTTGCGGACGTGATGGAGAACCAGTTGGACCTTCCCGGCGTTACGATTGAGGAGCAGACCGCAAGGCGCTATGTGGACGCCGTGTACTTCTCCCAGATCATCGGCTACACCGGCAAGGTGTCCCCGGATGAGCTCGAAGCCCTGCGTCAGATCAATCCGGATTATGACTTGAACGACACCGTGGGCAAGGCGGGAATCGAGCAGTCGATGGAGACCATTCTGCAGGGCACCAAGGGATCTGAAACGCTTTACGTCGACCAGCTCGGTAAGGTCATCAGCAGAAGCGACGTCGTGAAATCCGTTTCCGGAAACGATGTCTATATCACGCTTGATAAGGATTTACAGATTGCGGCCTACAACATCATGGAGGAGCGGCTTGCCGGTATTCTGGTTGCAAAGATCAGAAACGTGAAGGAGTACAACGGCGGCGGCGGAACCGACATGATCATTCCCATTTACGACGTTTACAACGCGCTCTTCAACAACTACGTCATCGACATTGCGCATTTCCAGGAGGAGGATGCACAGGAAACGGAAAAAAGCGTTTATCAGACGTATCTCATCAAGGAGGCGGATGTCTTCAACCGCCTGACGCAGGAGATGACGCAAACGCATACGCCCTACGACAAGCTGAGCCTGGAATACAAGAATTACCAGACCTTCCTTGTGCAGATGTTGTATACGGACGGGATCTTAATGCGTGACCGAATCGACCCTTCGGATGAAACCTACATCGCCTGGACGACGGATGAAACGATACCGCTTTCGGAGTTTTTGAGATATGCCATCGGGCAGAACTGGGTGAACGTGGCAAGACTCAACATGGATGACCAGTATTCCAATGCGGATGAAATCTATGAGCGGATCATGGAGTATTCGTTTGAGGGGATGAAGGCGTCCACCGAGTTTGTCAAAATGCTTTACAAGTATATGCTGGATGACAACATGATTTCCGGCACACAGGTCTGCAGGCTTTTGATTGAGCAGGGTAAGATTCATGTCGCGGAGGATGAGGTGCAGCGGCTGAATGCCGGTGCCGTTTCCGCATACACCTTTATGGTGAATCGCATCTCGAACCTCGACATTACGCCCGCACAGTTGAACTTAGATCCTTGCACGGGCTCCATGGTCATTACGGATGTCAATTCCGGGGATGTGCTGGCCCTTGTTTCGTATCCGAGCTATGACAACAACCGCATGGCGAACGGCGTCGATGCGGAGTACTTCGCGGCTCTGCGACGCGATCAGTCAAGACCGTTGATCAATTACGCGACGCAGCAGCGGATTGCGCCCGGCTCCACCTTCAAGATGGTTTCCGCGACCGCGGGACTGATGGAGGGAATCATTTCTCCTTATACGGTCTACAGTTGTCACGGTCTGTTTGATGTCTTTTCACAGCCGCCCAGGTGCTGGATTTATCCGGGCGGGCACGGAAACGAAAACGTCACGACCGCAATCCGGGATTCATGTAACGTCTACTTTTATAATGTGGGCTATAACTTAGGCGTCACCGGCGACGGGTATTCCTCCGACCTTGGTCTTGAGAAGCTTGAGCAGTACGCGTCGATGTTTGGCTTAACGGAAAAATCCGGCATTGAGATTGAAGAACAGGAGCCGCAGTTTTCCGACATTGACTCCGTTCGAAGCGCAATCGGACAGGGCTCGAACGCGTATACAACGGTGGGGCTTGCGCGTTATGTGACGACGGTCGCTAACCGCGGCACCTGCTATGACTTAACCTTAATTGACAAGATTACGGATCCCGGCGGCAATCTCTTAGAGGAGAGAAGCGCAGCGGTGCGCGGCACCATTGACATGGATGTTTCTTATTGGAACGCCATCCAGTCCGGTATGCGGCAGGTGGTACAGAACCAGTCTTATTACAAAGACGTGCGTGTTTCCGTTGCCGGAAAGACCGGTACCGCGCAGGAAAACCTAAACCGTGCCAACCACGCGGTCTTTGTGTGCTACGCGCCCTACGAGGCGCCGGAGATTGCGATTGCGACGCGTATCGCGAACGGCTATACGTCGAGCTACGCGGCACAGATTACGAGAGATGTCATCTCGTATCACTTTGATTTGACGGACGAGGAGGAGCTGATCACGGGTACCGCAACGACCTTACAGGGCGGGGCGGTGAACGCGGATTAAACCATGAAGAAGCTGTTAAAGAAATACCGCATCACGGATTATGATGTGCTTTTGATCATACTGGTCTGCGGCCTGACCCTCTTCGGCATCCTGGCAATCGGGAATGCAGACATCGCCTCCCGGAACAAGCAGATTGTGGGGTTTGCCGCAGGTCTTGTTGTGATGCTCTTTGTTTCCGTTTTTGATTATCATACCGTAACGAGGTTCTACCCGATCATCTATGCGGGCAACCTCATTTTGCTTTTGTGGGTCATCCTTGCCGGACATGAGAGTCATAACGCGCAGCGCTGGATCAACCTCTTCGGGTTCACCTTCCAGCCCTCCGAGACGGCAAAGTTATTCTTGATTTTATTTTATGCGCAGTTTATCATGAAATACAGAACGAAGATCAAAAGCTTTAAATTGATTTTTGTGTTGTTTTTGCTTTTGATTCCGCCCCTGGTTCTGATCATGCTGCAGCCGGATCTGTCGACGAGCGTCATGATCGCATTGATCTTTTGCACCATCCTGTTTGTTGCCGGAATTCATTGGAAGCTGGTTGTTACGGCGCTTGCCGTTTCCGTCCCCGCAGCCGCGTATACCATCTATACGTCGTTGAACGGAACGAATCCGTTTTTGCAGGATTACCAGCAGCTTCGTATCAGGGCATGGATTTATCCGGAGCAGTATGCGAACTCGATTGCCTACCAGACGAACAATTCGATGATGGCCATCGGTTCCGGACAGCTTTACGGCAAGGGATATGCGGCGAATGAAATCAATTCGGTTCTTGAGGCGGGTTTTATTTCCGAGTCGCGTACGGACTTTATCTTTACCGTCATTGGCGAGGAGTTCGGGTTTATCGGCAGTGTGATTGTGGTGGCGCTGGTGCTGCTCATCAGCGTGAAATGCTTAATCATTGCGTACCGCGCAAGGGATATGGCGGGCCGCCTTATCGCATCGGGTGTGGGCGCATGGATCGGGTTTCAGGGATTCTTGAACATCGGGGTTGCCTGCGGCGTCATGCCCAATACCGGCATCCCGCTGCCGTTTGTTTCATCCGGTCTGACGGCCTTGATCAGCGCGATCGTGGGGATCGGGTTTGTATTGAACGTCAGGCTGCAAAGCAGGAAGTATTGACGGGTTTTATGGAGGGTTACAATGAACATCGCACTGGTCGCGCATGATGCGAAGAAAAAACTGATGCAGAACTTCTGCATTGCCTATCACGGAATCTTGAGCCGGCATGACATCCATGCAACGGCGACGACCGGACGGCTGGTGGAAGAGGTCACCAATTTGAAGGTGCACACCTTTCTTGCGGGACACTTGGGGGGTGTTCAGCAGCTTGCGGCATCCATCGAGCAAAACGAAATCGACCTCATGATTTTTTTGCGGGATCCCATGTTTCCGAAATCGCATGAACCGGATCCCGGCAACATCATGCTTTTATGTGACAAATACAACATTCCGCTTGCGACGAACCTTGCAAGCGCGGAGATTTTGGTGCGGGCTTTGGACCGCGGAGATTTAGACTGGCGTGAAATGTATAAAACGGTTTAAGAAGCGCTTCACGGCGGCAGCATTGTTTTTAGCGACCGCCCTGAGTATGACCGGCTGCGGCGCTTCTTCCATTGCACTTCCATACAAGGCTACCATGCAAAAACCCATGGCACAGATGCGGACGGCGCAGTCGTTCGCGTCCAATCTTTGCGTGGCGGCGGGAGAGGTCGATGAAGTGGGCGTTACCCTGGATGATTTAAGCTGCGCGGGGCTCTTTGATGTGAATGAGAGTAAAACCCTCTACGCGAAGGGGGTGTTTGACCGGATTGCACCCGCGAGCTTAACGAAGGTCATGACCGCCTATGTGGCGATGAAGTACGGGAATTTGAACCAGGTCATTACGGCGACGGCGAACGTGAACATCTCCGAATCCGGCGCCCAGCTTATCGGGATTAAGAAGGGCGACAAGATGACGCTGTCCCAGGCGCTGCATATTCTGCTCATTTATTCCGCGAACGATGTGGCGCTGATGATTGCGGAGAACATCGCCGGCAGCGTGAACGAGTTTGTCACGATGATGAACAACGAGGCGTTGATGCTGGGGGCGACCTCCTCCCATTTTGAGAACCCGCACGGGCTGCATGCGCAGGACCATTACATGACCGTATACGACATGTATCTGGTGTTCAATGCCGCCCTGCAGTATCAGGAATTTGTCGAGATCATCCGGATGCCCGCTTACACGACGACCTATACAACGGAAAACGGGATGGAAAAGGAAATCGAGGTCAACAACACGAACCTGTTTTTGCGGGATGCGGAATTGCTGCCGGATTCGGTTGTGATGGCGGGCGGAAAGACCGGCACGACGACCGCGGCGGGACACTGCCTGATCGTGAGCGTCAAGAATGCGGAGGGAAAGCCCTTTATTGCGGTGGTCATGCGGGCAAAGGACCATGATACGCTCTATGACGAAATGACGCAGATGCTTTCAAAAATATAAAATTCATGTTATAATGTCGTTTAACAACGAAACAATTCTTTAGGAGGAATGTTGCTATGGTTTCATTGATTGTAGGAAAAAAGGGTAAGGGGAAAACAAAGTGCCTTCTGGACAAGGTCAACACGGAGGTGAAGTCCATCTTAGGCTCCATCGTGTATCTGGACAAGAGCACGAAGCACATGT
>JAFSRL010000295.1 GCA_017446125.1 Lachnospiraceae bacterium | reverse complement strand
CCGCGCACCAGAGCTTACCGTTGTAGTTATACCCCATCGCGAAGCCGTGCGCACCCGCATCATGAATGAACAGGTAATCCCCCATATCAATTCCCGGCAACGCGCGGTCAATCGCAAATTTATCGTTGTTCTCACACAGGCTTCCCACAACGTCATAGATGTGATCCGCTATCCTGTCTTCCTTCCCGAGCACCGTGATATAGTGATACGCGCCATACATCGCGGGACGGATCAGGTTCACCGCGCAGGCATCCACACCGATGTACTCCTTGTAGATGTGCTTCTCATGAATCGCCTTCGTCACAAGCGCACCGTACGGTCCCAACATAAACCGCCCCATCTCCGTGTAGATGGCGACATCGTCCATGCCGGCAGGGGTTAAGATATTTTCATACTGCTCCTTTACCCCGTTTCCGATTACGGCAATGTCGTTTCCTTCCTGATGCAGGCGGTACGGAATCCCGATTCCGCCGGAAAGATTGATAAACGAAATCGCAATCCCCAAGTTGTCCTTAATCTGAACCGCCAGGCGGAATAAGTCGCCCGCAAGCTGCGGGTAATAATCGTCCCCCACCGTGTTCGACGCTAAGAATGCATGAATGCCAAAGCGCTTCACGCCCAGCTCCTTTAAGATGCGGAAGGATTCAAATAACTGGGACTTTGTCATGCCGTACTTCGCGTCCCCGGGATTGTCCATGATGCCGTTCGATAATTCAAACACGCCGCCCGGATTGTACCTGCAGCAAATCGTTTCCGGTATCGTATCGCACACAGCCTTCAAGGTTTCGATGTGCGTGATGTCATCGAGGTTGATGATTGCGCCGTTAGCAGCGGCATACTTAAACTCCTCCGGCGGCGTATCGTTCGAGGAAAACATAATCTCTTCCCCCGTCGCGCCCACCGCCTTCGACAACATGAGCTCCGTCATCGAGGAACAGTCAAACCCGCAGTCCAACTCCATCAAAAGCTTCATGATGACCGGATTGGGTGTCGCCTTCACCGCAAAATATTCACGAAATCCCTTGTTCCAGGAAAACGCCTCATTCACCGCCTTCGCATTATCAACAATTCCCTTCTCGTCATACAGGTAAAACGGTGTCGGAAATTCCTCGTTGATTTTTTTGACCTGCTCCAATGTCACAAATGCTTTTTTCATACGTTGTTCACTCCTGTAACAGTTTCATCGGAAAAACTCTGATTGGAATATCAAAAGTATTGTATCACTTTTTTTGATACAATCCTATCCTTACCATTCAATGGGCACAACACCGCGTTCTGTTAAAAATGCATTGCATCTCGAAAAGTGGCGGCAGCCGAAGAATCCCCGGTAAGCCGAAAGCGGACTCGGATGAGGCGCCTTCAGAACCAGGTGCTTTGGGTTTGTCAGCATCACGGATTTATTCTGCGCGGGACGCCCCCAAAGAAGGAATACGATGGGTCTGTCCTGTTCATTGATGACCTTAATGACTGCGTCCGTAAACGTTTCCCAGCCCTTACCCTGATGGGAATTTGCCTGATGCGCACGAACCGTCAAAACCGTATTGAGTAAGAACACGCCCTGCGTCGCCCAGCGTTCCAAATGTCCGGAAGAAGGAATCTGAATCCCGAGGTCATCATGGATTTCCTGATAGATGTTGCGTAACGAAGGAGGAACGGGTACCCCGTCGGGGACGGAAAACGAAAGACCCTCCGCCTGGTGCGCTTCATGATAGGGATCCTGTCCCAGAATGACAACCTTTACCCGTTCCAAGGGTGTGGCATCAAACGCGTGAAAGATTTTATCGGAGGGCGGGTAAACCGTCCTCGTCACATATTCATTCCTTACAAACCGGTACAGCTCATGATAGTAGGGTTTCGAAAACTCCTCTTTTAGTGCCGCTTCCCATGCGCCCGTCAACATCTTACAGCCTCACCGCGACACCGCGTCCTTTCAGATAAGTCTTTAATTCTTTTATCGTCAGTTCTTTATAATGAAAGAGGCTTGCGGCAAGCGCGGCATCCGCTTTCCCTGCCGTTAACGCGTCATAGAAATGCTCCATCGTTCCGGCACCGCCGGACGCAATGACGGGAATCTTCACGGCCTCCGCAATTGTTTTGGTGAGCGCGATATCATACCCGTCCTTTGTCCCGTCACCGTCCATGCTGGTGAGGAGAATCTCACCGGCGCCCAAAGACTCTGCCTTCAGCGCCCATTCCAAGGCATCAAGACCGGTATCAATCCTGCCGCCGTTTTGAAACACATTCCAGCCGGATGAGTCACTTCGTCTTCTGGCATCAATCGCCACCACCACACACTGGCTCCCGAATTTCTCCGCAGCTTCCGCAATCAGTTCGGGGCGGTTGATTGCCGCGGAGTTAAGGGAGGTTTTGTCCGCACCCTCTCTCAAGACCGCACGGATATCTTCGATTGTGCGAATTCCGCCGCCCACCGTGAAGGGGATGAAGACTTCCTTCGCGACACGGCGCACTAAGTCCGTCACGGTCTTTCTTGCTTCATGCGTTGCCGTGATATCCAAAAAGACCAGTTCGTCTGCTCCCTCTTTGGCGTACGCCGCGCCCGCCTCGACGGGATCGCCCGCGTCGCGCAAAGAGACAAAATTGATTCCTTTTACAACCCTGCCGTCCTTAATGTCAAGGCAGGGGATGATGCGTTTGGTTAGCATGAGGATATTATATCACAGATGACAAAAGGGACAGGTCCAAATGTCACCTGAACCCCACGGTGACATTTGGACCTGTCCCTTTTGTCATCTAATCATCCCAGAAAATTCAAAAGAATCTGCCGCCCGGCCTCTGCGGATTTTTCGGGGTGAAACTGGCAGGCAAAGAGATTGTTCTTTTCGACGGCTGCACCGACGGTGACACCGTACTGTGTTGTCGCGGCGATGAAGTCCGTGTTTTCGCTTACCGGCAGGTAATACGAATGAACAAAGTATACATGCGTCCCCTGTTCTATTCCTTCGAAGAGCTTTGAAGTATGCGGGAAGGAAAGATCGTTCCAACCGATTTGCGGCACCTTTAAATCAGTGTCTTCCGGAATGCGCAAAAACCTTCCGGGCAGAAGAGACAGTCCCTTGATGCCCGGCGACTCCTCACTCTCTTCAAACAAGAGCTGCATCCCAAGGCAAATCCCCAGAAACGGCGTTCCGCGATTGACAATCTCCTTGATTGCGCCAACCAGGTTGCGCTCGTTTAACTTTTTCATCGCATCGCCAAAAGCGCCGACGCCCGGTAACACCACGCGGTCGGCGCTCAAGAGCACCTCTTTGTTGTCTGTCAGGATGACCTCTTCTCCCAGCGCACGAAACGCATTCATTACGCTCGCGGTATTGCCGGAATCATAGTCGATGATTGCAATCAATGTTAACGATACCCTACCAGTTGTTGTATTCTTGCCGTGTAAACTGCCCTGTCTTCTATTGTATTCAAAGCGTTGATATCGTCAATACTTAATCCGTAATTTTCATTCAAGGTTTGCAGAATGACCTGATAATTGCTGTCAACCTGCTCCGTGACAGAATAGGATTCCGCGGCTGCCTGAACATCCGGATAGGTGCGCACCGCCATAAGGAGTGCGTCCAGCGCCTCCTCCTTCATATTCATGTTGGTGTAATTCACATAGCTGTTATAGAAGCGCTGAATCCTTGCAACCGTACGGGCACGGTTGTAAATCGTCTGTTGCTCTTCGTTCAGGTTCTTGCCGTACAGCAGCCGGTATGCAGTCATATAATTGCCGGTCTGGTATGCGCGCTTCGCCTCGCGGCTCGTAAGTCTGGCGGGAACCAGCAGTGCGACCAGCATCAGCACCGCAGCAAAGGAGGCAGCAAACAGGAACGCCAGCATCACCTTCTTCGGCGCGATCGGCTTGCTTGCCGCAAGAGAATCCTTCGGCGGCTTCTCTTTCTTCGGCTTCTTTTCCTTCTTCGGCTTCTTCTCCTTTGCCGGTTTTTCTTTCTTGACCTTTTCCTTCTTTTCTTTCTTCTTCTTTTCCTTCTTGCCCTTCTTCCCCTTCTTGTCACCTTCCGCAAGCTCATCCATCAGCTTTTGGTTTTCGTCCGTCAAGGAAGCAAGCTCCTGTTCGCCGTCTCCTGCGGCTGTTGCTTCTTCGGGCTCGTCTTCTTCGGTTGTCAGGGTTTCAAAGAGTTTCGCAAAGAAGCCCTTCTTCTCTTCACCGTCTTCACCTTCCGCGTGTTTATCGCGCTTCGCCTTCTTCTCTTTGCGCGACTTTTTATCTTTTTTCTTCTTGCCAGCGTTTTCTTCCCAGTCCTCGATGTCGTCATCCACACCGTCAAGAGAATTCAGAATGTCCTTGCTCTGACGCAAAAGGTCTTCTGCGGAATCCATGGAAGGAGAAGATTCCGTTAAGAGTCCTTCGTTCGGCGAACTCATATCGTCCGTGTCGAGAAGGTCATCCAGACTGCCGGAGTCATTCATCGAATTCATGATGTCGTCCAGCTTATCCAGCTCCGCGCTCACCGCAGCAGCGGCCTGTTCACCTTCCGACGTTGTTGTCTGCATCAGAAGATCGATGTCACCTTCATCCGCGGTGCCTGCACCTTCAAGACCGCTCAAAAGATCCTCAACGCTCTGGTCATCGGAAGCGCCATCATCCGACGTGCCGGTGTCAAGCCCGTCAAGGATGGATGAAATATCTTCTTCCGGGGTTTCTTCGTTCATTCCCTCGTTCAGAATGTCATCGAGCTCCGCATCCGAGGTAATCTTCAAATCATCAAGATTCTCAGGCAGGGAAACATCCGCTTCCACGGCATCCGGACCGTTCTCAAAATCCCTCATGAGCTGGTCGATATCCATGTTATCGGAATCCGCCGCCTCTTCCACGGGTGCATCCAGGATGGAGGTGTCATCCGCTCCTTCCGTAAGGGTGGTGGCGATATCATTCGATGCCTCGCTCACCATAGCGGCGATTTCCTCGTCGCTCATCTGGTCCTCTTCCGGAACGGAGGAGGGCACTTCATCACCCAAGGTCATCTTATCGAAGAGTGCCTCGATGTCTTCCGCGCTCATCTTATCGGAT
>JAFSRL010000294.1 GCA_017446125.1 Lachnospiraceae bacterium | reverse complement strand
CCCTGACTCACTTACAGCAATCGATACCGGATACTCGGTCTCCCGCCGGTGGAATAATCAATGCGGCTGGTAATCTTCCCGCTTTCAAGAAGATAATTGAGGTACCGCCGCACGGTGATGCGGGATAAGGAAATCGCGTTCGCGATCTCATCGCAGCTTAAAAACTCGCTCGCGTTTTCCGCCAGATAGTTTTCGATGCGCTCCAAGGTCTGCGGCTGCACGCCCTTGACCTGGGTGTCGTACGCGTTCGGGGGTACATCCCCCTGCCCGCGGAAGAGCGAGTCGAAGGTGTTCTGGTCGATTCTGTCCGTGTCCGGCAGCGCATTTTTGGCGTAGCGGAAACGCTCCATCGCCGTCTGGAACCGTTCGTAGGAAAACGGCTTGATGATGTAATCGACAATTCCTAAGCGCAGCGCGTCCTGAATTTCCGCGCCGGAATTCGCCGCCGTAATCATGATGACATTCAACGGATAATTCTTATGCCGCACCTCACGTAAAAACGTGATGCCGTCCATCACGGGCATGTAGCAGTCAACCACCGCAAGATCCACCTCGTGGTCTTCGAGATAGTCCAGCGCCTCCTTGCCGTTCGTGAAGCACGCGTCGAGTGAAAACGACGGATTCTGTTTGATGTACTGCTCGTTGATCGCGGCGACCATCGGGTCGTCCTCTACGATAATGATATGATACATGCTACCCCCTTTGTACCTTCGCTATACCGGTAAGTCAATCCGGATGGATGTGCCCTCTCCCTTCTCCGTGTCGATGTGAATCGTTCCCTCATAGAAATCGACAACCTCGCGGATGGTGTGTAACCCGTTCCCGTGTCCGTCTCCCTTGGTCGAGGTGTGCCGGTCGTAAATCTTCACTAAGATGTCCTCCGGAATGCCGCCGCCCGTGTCGTCACACAAAATAATCGTGTGATCCTCACTCATATATAACCCGATCTCGATGCGCTTCTCTTCGAAGTCCTTACTGTTCAATTCCTCCATCGCATTCTCAATCAGATTCCCCAAAATGGTGACGAGCGATTCCGTTGACGGAACGTTCTTATCTAAGAATACCGTATCCTGCTTCAAAATGAAAGTCATACCCAATTCATTTGCGCGCATCTGCTTTCCGATTAAGAGTGCCGCGACGGACGCGTTCGTGATCCGCTTGCCGATATCGCTCACCGCCTCGGAGGACGCAAGCGACGCTTCGAGAATATACTCTTTGGCGCCCACCGTATTTCCAGTTTCCAATAACCCTAAGATGACGTGCAGCTTGTTCTTGAACTCGTGGTTGACGGTGCGCAACGTCTCCACCATCGCGTTCGCGCCGGTGAGCTGCTGCGACAGGGCAACCCGTTCCTCCATCGATTCGAGAAGCTCGCCACGCTCGACGTAGAGCTCCGCCATTTCCTCCGGGTCGTGCCCCAAAAGCGAGCGGAATAAGGAGCGCAGAAAACCCTGCGCAATCGCCGCACCCAGAAGGAAAATGAATACTAAGATCGCCGCGAAAATCCGGATGTTGCGCGCGCGGATTTCATCGAGCCTGGAGTTTAAGACGCTTGCCATCACGAAGCCGATGATCTCTCCCGTATCCTCGTCTGTCACCGCATGGAAGGCACGCCGCTGTAAGCCCATCGTTCCGACCGCCATGGAGATATAGGGCTTCGCGCCGGCTAAGATGGGACTCTCGTCCCCGCCGATAAAGCCTTCGCCGATCCGGTCGTGAATCGTGTGATACTGTCTGGTGGAGGTCGCGTCGCAAATCACCAGAAGGTCCAACTGCGACATGTTTGAGAGCGCGTCGAATGCGGCGCTTAGGTTCTTGCTCTCGTCGCCCTCGCGGATAAACGTTTCCACGTCGTCCAGGGAAGCAACGAAGGCGGCAATGTCCGTGATGGATGTGTCCAGATCGCGGCGCCCCATCTGTGACGTGACGCCGTAATAAACGAAGCCTGCAACAAGACTCATGACGGCGCAGAGGCCGAATACCATGAGATATAACTTCGAGGCGATGGAAAGATTCTTAAGTTTCTTCATTATTTACTGTGTGCGCGGCAGGATTTTCCCGTCCGGGGAAATCGTCGCGTTTGTGGATAAGGAATTCATGTAGTTGATGATGCGCTGCCCGGCTTCGCCCTCCGCGTAGTTCACCGTGCAGTCCTTCTGGATTGCCGGGATGAAGTGCAGGTCGAAAAGACCGTCCTTCGTTATGGTTGCGGTCACAAGGCAGGTGTTTAAGGTGCTGGAATTGAACCAGTAATTGCCAAGGCTGTACACCACGGGGGTGTTTCCGATGTATTCAATCTTTTGTAAAATATGCGGGTGCGCGCCGATGATCAAGTCCGCGCCCGCCTCGACGATTTGCGGCGCCTGGGCGTTCTGTGCCCAGTCGCTCTCCACCATGCGTTCGCTTCCCCAATGGATAAAGACGATACAATAATCGCTGGTCGCCTTTGCCATGCGCACCTGTTCGAGTAAGGCGGTCACATCGTAGCACCTAAAGACCCCGGGCTTATTTTCCGTCGCACCCACCGTGTGCGGATTGTTGTAGCGCTCAATCTGCGTCGCCGCGACGATGGAAATCGTGAATTCCTGCTTGCTGACCGGATCGGTCGCCTTCAAATAAACGGGATGCGCCGCTTCCGCGAAGTTGCGTCCGGCACCGACCGTTACAATGCCCGCGGAACGGATTGTGTCAAGCGTGTCAGTCAGCCCGATTTCCCCGTAATCATAGGCATGGTTGTTTGCAAGGCCGGCAATATCGACACCCATGTCATTTAAGTATTTGACCCACTCGGTCTTTGCGTGGAAGGTGAATTGCTTGCCCTGCAAGGGTGCGCCGCGGTCCGTGAAGGGGAATTCGTTGTTCACCATCATGACATCCGCCGCACGCATGAGGCTCAACATGGGGGCATCGATGACACCCTCGATGGTTCCGCCGTTCTGGCGCATCCTTGCCATCGTCGCGTAGCCGGGATCCATTAAAATGTCCCCCGCAAAGGCGATGGTCACGGCGCCGGGGGCCGAAGGCTTCACGCGATAGGTAAAGGGGTCTTCTGCCACCGCGTACATGCGCCCGTCCGCCGTCATGGGCGGTGTCTTGAGCGCGAGGTCCTCTTCGCTTTCGTCAGGAACTTGCTCTGTATGCGGATTTGAAGGGGTTTCCGTGACAACTTCCCCGTAAAATGACTCTAAAATCGAATCCTCGTCCTTTTGGGCCCGGTAATCTTTCAGCAGGTCTTCGTAGGTTTCTTCCGTGGATTCCAGGATGGCACCGGTATTCGTCACGCCGATCGTCGCGATTTCCGCATTGTCCGGTACGTTCTGACGGGCGCGTTCCGCCCGCGCGTCACGGGAGAGATTCACCAGCAGAAGCCCCATAATCAGGACCGCAGATAAGGTCAACAGAAACACTGCAAGCAGCTTTTGGAATTTCATACGCATGATTCGCTCCTCCGATAACATTGTAACGGAATTTCGAATACTATGTCAAGCATGAGATGACAAAAGGGACAGGTCCATAATGTCACCAGCTTCCCATGGTGACATTTGGACCTGTCCCTT
>JAFSRL010000293.1 GCA_017446125.1 Lachnospiraceae bacterium | reverse complement strand
GGTTTGTGATTGCGGGACTGATTTTTTTAACGGGCACCTATATTGCGCTCTCGAGGCATCTGAAAAATCTTTTGCTGCATATTTTCGTTGGTCAGCAGATGGTACAATAATTCCCTTGTTTTGTGTGCTATAATAGTATCGTTATGAGTACAAAGAGGTTGTACATCGTTGTGCCGTGCTACAACGAGGAGGCGGTGCTTCCGGAAACGGCGAAGCGGTTACGGGAAAAAGTACATACACTGATGGAATCCGGGGCGGTTTCAAGCGATTCGAAGGTCGTCTTTGTGGACGACGGTTCGAAGGATGCGACGTGGTCCGTTATTGAGGGACTGCATGAACAGGACCCTCTTTTTCGCGGCATCCGTTTGAGCCGTAACCGCGGACATCAGAACGCACTCCTTGCCGGACTTATGACCGTGAAGGAGGAGTGTGACGTAACCATCTCGATGGATGCGGACCTTCAGGATGACATCAACGCGATTGACGGCATGATGGAAAAGTATGCCGCTGGAAACGATGTGGTCTACGGTGTCCGCAGTGACCGGAAGAAGGACACCTTCTTTAAGAAGGCGACCGCGGAGGGCTTTTACAAGCTCATGCAGGCAATGGGTGTTGAGACGGTGTTTAATCACGCGGACTTCCGCCTGATGAGCGCACGTGCCTTAAAGGGTCTGGCGGAATTCACGGAGGTGAATCTGTTTTTGCGCGGCATGGTTCCCATGGTGGGCTTTCCTTCGGATGTTGTGTATTATGAACGCGGCGAACGCTTTGCGGGTGAGAGCAAGTATCCGTTAAAGAAGATGCTGCACTTCGCGGCGGAAGGGATTACCTCGCTTTCCATCAAACCGATCCGCCTCATCACGTCGCTGGGCTTCTTCATTTTTTTGGTCAGCATCGTGACAATTATTTACTCGCTTGTGCGGTATTTCACCGGACACACAATTCAGGGCTGGACGACCACGGTGTTGTCTGTCTGGGCAATCGGCGGGCTCATCATGATTTCTTTGGGTGTCATCGGGGAGTATATCGGCAAGATTTATTTGGAAACAAAGGAACGGCCCAGGTATCTGGTCCAGACCTATTTAAAAGATTAACGAACGTTTTTTGGAGGGTTTCAAATCTATGGCAAAATCAGCTGCACAAATCAAAGCGGAAGCAAAACGTAATCAGATGATGAAAACGGCGGAAGGGTCACGCGTGAAAAAGCTGATCGGCATCGTGTCCGGCAAGGGCGGTGTCGGGAAGAGCCTTGTCAGCGGTCTGATCACCTCCGCAATGCGTAAGGAAGGCTATTCCGTTGGCCTTATTGACGCGGATATCACGGGACCGTCGATTCCGAAAATGTTTGGCTCGGAACACATCACCAAGGCGACCGAGCACGGGATGCTGCCTTCCGTAACGGAAAGCGGCATCAAAATCATGAGTCTGAATCTCTTGATGCAGGAGGATACGGAACCTGTCATCTGGCGGGGACCCATTTTGGGACAGGTCGTGCAGCAGTTCTGGTCGGAGGTGGACTGGGGCGACATCGATGTGATGTTTCTTGATATGCCGCCCGGCACCGGCGACGTTCCCTTAACGATTTACCAGACGCTTCCGGTGGACGGCATTGTCATCGTCACGACGCCGCAGGACCTTGTGGGCATGATTGTCGAAAAGGCCGTGCACATGGCAGAGATGATGGAGATTCCGGTTCTGGGTGTCGTCGAAAACATGAGCTACTTAAAATGTCCGCACTGCAGCGAAGAGATTCCGGTCTTCGGCATCAGCAATGTGGAGCAGCGGGCGACGCACCTGGGCACCGCGGTTGCCGGCAGGCTTCCGATCGATCCCTCTTTTGCCGCGAAGTGCGACAGCGGACAGGTCGAGGAAATTGACACGTCGTACCTTGCACCGCTTGTAACAAAAATCAAGGAGATGCTTTCACAGGGGTAAACGAAAGGCGTATGAAATTTAAACTGACAAAGGAACAGGTGCAATGGGGCATCACCGCCGTTTTGGTGGTCATTGTTTCCCTGCTGTTTTATAAACTGTTATTCCACGGGGAGACCTTTACGAATTCCTTTCAAAAAATGCTGCGCTTAATGGCGGGCGTGATTGTGGGATTTGTCTTGGCTTACATCATGTCCCCTCTGGTGAATCTGTTTGAAGCAAAAATCGCGCGACCGTTTTATGCAAAACGCGGGGTTGATGTCCGCGCGGAAGAAAACGCAAAACAGTTCAAGCGGATGCGGTTTGTTTCCGTGGTGCTTGCTTTAATTGTGTTTTTTGCCCTCATTTATGCGTTTGTCATGATCGTGATACCGCAGCTTTACAGCTCCATCCGCAGCATTGTGAACAGCTTTCCGCGGTATTATAACAATATCTATCAGTTGACGGATCAGTTTTTGATTCAGTATCCGGAGATTTCCGACCTGACAAACACCTATCTGGAAGAGTTTTACGCGCAGACACAGACCATCTTCAACGACTACCTGCTTCCGAACATGTCCTCCTTAACGGATGCCGTGCGTTCCATCGGAGAGGGCGTTGTGAACACCGGACGCGGGATTTTGAATTTCTTTATCGGCATTGTTGTCAGCGTCTACCTTCTGAACTCGAAGGAGGTCTTCTGCGGGCAGGCAAAAAAGATTGTTTACGCATTGTTTAAAGAAAATGTCGCGAACGAGGTGGTCGCGGAAGCGCGCTTCATTCACTATACCTTTGTCGGGTTCCTTGCGGGCAAGATTGTGGATTCGATCATCATCGGGATTCTTTGTTATATCGGAACGAAAATCCTTCAGATTCCGTATCCGCTTTTGATCAGCGTGGTTGTTGGCGTGACGAACATCATCCCGGTCTTTGGACCTTATATCGGAGGTGTTTTCGGCTGCTTCCTTGTTTTGATGGTGGACCCCATGAAGGCGCTCATTCTGCTTGTCTTTATTCTGTTATTGCAGCAGCTTGACGGCAACATTATCGGTCCCATGATTTTAGGAAACTCCACCGGGATTTCGACCTTCTGGGTGCTGTTTTCGATTCTGTTGTTCGGCGGGCTCTTCGGACTGGTCGGTTGGATCATCGGCGTGCCGCTGTTTGCGGTCATCTATTCTTTGATTGCGCGGTTTGTGAATCACAAGCTGTCCGCGCGTGACCTGCCGGTTTCGCTTCCGAAGTACATTGATTGCGCGTACATCGAGGGCGGTGAGATCAAATCGAAGCGCGACCCTGAGAACGTGAAGTACCGCACGGTTGCACCGAAGAAAAGTCTGAAGGATATGTTGAAAGGGTAACTCAATTCCTGTATAATTTTTTGAAACAGTTGACATGGGTAAGGAGTGACAGCATGGAAAAGCAAAACTTGGATTGGGCAAACATCGGGTTTCAGTATCGCAAGACGAACAAGCGGTATGTCTCGAATTACAAAGACGGGAAGTGGGATGACGGGTGTCTTACGGAAGACAACACCGTGACCATTCATGAGTCCGCGGGTGTCTTGCAGTACGCGCAGACCTGTTTTGAAGGGTTGAAGGCGTATGAAACGGCTGATGGTAAGATTGTGACCTTCCGCATGGATTTGAATGCGCAGCGTATGATTGATACCTG
>JAFSRL010000292.1 GCA_017446125.1 Lachnospiraceae bacterium | reverse complement strand
CTTCCGGCGACGGGATTTGTGTTTGGATTCTTAACCGTTCTGCTGGTCCTGACGGTATCGTCGCGGCTCGACCAAAATGTTTCCAGTCACACGGTGATCCTCTTTGGTATGGTGGTTTCTCTTTTTACCAACGCACTGATGACAGTCTTAAGCGCGCTGCGCTCCACGCATTCGACTCAGCTCATGATGTGGCAGATGGGGTCCTTTTCGGGAAGACGGTGGTATCACGCGGGGGTGTTGTGCGTGACGCTCATCGTCTGTTTTATCCTGCTCTTAAGATTTCATGCGGAGCTCGACATCATGACCTTTGGCGACGAGTCCTCGCTGGCTGTTGGTGTGAATACCGGACGGGTGAAATACATCACGCTGGTCATCGCCTCTGTGTTGACGGGCGTCGCGGTCTGCTTTACCGGTACAATCGGGTTTGTGGACCTGGTCGTGCCGCATGTGGTGCGCAGGCTCTTTGGCGCACGCCATAAAAGCGTGCTGCCCATGTCGGTGTTCTGCGGCGGGATGTTTTTGTCAATCGCGGACCTTGTCGGGCGGACGGTTCTTGCGCCCAAGGATATTCCGGTCGGGGCGGTGACGGCTCTGGTGGGTGCGCCGTTTTTCGTGTGGATTTTTTTCTTTGCAACCGGCAGAAAGGAAGAGCGCGTATGAGAGGAGGAGCGGGATGGAAGTAAGGGTTTCCCATCTGTCCGCCTCTTACGGGAAGGGCGAACAGGTGCAGGTATTGCATGACGTGAGCTTCACCGCGGCAAGCGGAAGACGTCTGTGCGTGATGGGTTCCAACGGCAGCGGCAAGACGACGCTGCTGCGCGCGCTGATTTGCGCGATTGAGTATGAGGGCGATGTGTCCTACGGCGGTGTTGATTTAAAGAAGCTTTCGCGCAGGGAGACGGGGCAGCGTGTTGCGCTCTTAACGCAGATGAACCGTTCGTATTTTTCCTACTCCGTGGAGGATACGGTGGCGCAGGGACGGTACGCGCGTCGTGCGGGATTTCTGCATGCGCTTGATGAGGAGGACCGCGCGGTGATCGAGCAAGTGCTTCGGACAACGGGGTTAAGCAAGATCAGGGAGCGGTCGATTGCGACGCTTTCCGGCGGGCAGCTGCAGCGTGTGTTCCTCGCAAGAACGCTTGCGCAGGAGACGCCTGTGATCCTGCTCGATGAACCGACGAACCACCTTGACCTGAAGTATCAGGAGGAGCTGTTGAGCTATCTTGCGGAATGGTCAAAGGGGACGACGGTGCTGCCGGACAAAACGGAGCATCCAAACACCGTGATTGGTGTCTTTCATGATATTAACCTCGCACTTTCCTTTGCGGAGGATGTCTGCGTGTTAAAGGAGGGGCGGCTGCTCGCCTTCGGCGCATGCAAGGATGTGCTGACGGATGCGCTTTTGCAGGAGGCGTTTGATGTGGATGTCTGTGGCGTGATGCAGCGGCACATGGAGCGCTGGCAGTCGCTGTAGGAAGTACTGATATTCTTTGGTTTGTCATGTGATATGATAGTCTTATGAATTCTCATGATGACAAAACGTTAAATGCGCGCTGCATTATTTTTGCGGCGGGGGCATTCGATAAAGAAGACCTGGCGGTGCATGGTGTGACGGTGATGGAAGAGGACTATGTCATTGCCTGCGACGCCGGTCTTTTAAATTGCGATGCGGCAGGTGTGACGCCCAATCTGATTGTGGGCGACTTTGATTCCGGCGCACGGATCGGAGAAACGTTTATGGACCGGATCGCACGGATTGAGGAGGCGGACTCAGAGCGTGTGCTACGACTTCCGGTTGTCAAGGATGATACCGACCTCATGCGTGCAATCAAGGAAGGACTTGCGAGGGGGTACCGCAGCTTCTTAATCTTTGGGGCGCTCGGAGGGAAGCGGTTTTCTCTTTCGTACGCCGCAATCCAGAGTCTTCTCTATCTCAAACATCATGATGCATACGGTATGATTCTGACCTCGGATGCAAAGCTTTGGATCATGGAGGATGAGACAACAACATTTTTCGGGCACCCCGGCGGAGCGCTTTCACTCTTTGCCCTGACGGAGCGCGTTGAGGGGCTGACGCTTCGCGGCCTTCAGTATGAGCTTGAGGACGCGACACTGACGAATGATTTTCCGCTGGGCGTTTCCAACGCATTTGTGGAAGGAAAAACAGCCACGATTGCAGTGCGGAAGGGAACACTGCTCGTGGTGCAGGAGGATGTATGAGAATCCGAAAATGGATGTTGTTATTTATCTGTCTGATGGTGCTCGGACGCGGAGATGGAGCAAATCGCATCCCTGGACCGCGGCGAGAAGCATGACTGGTATTAGAAAGAGTATCATGGCGGGGAGCAGATAAGGATGGCTGTTACGGAACTGTTAATTGAATTCTTATTCTTCAGCTTTCTTGGCTGGGTTTGGGAGACGGTTTATTGTACGATCAAGACGGGGCATTGGAACAATCGTGGTTTTTTATATGGACCGGTTTGCCCGATCTATGGTGCGGGATGTTTGCTGGCGCAATACGTCTTTGGTCGGCTTTGGGCGATTCTTGCTTTTCAACCTTCGATATGGCAGATATTTGTTATCTGTGCAATCG
>JAFSRL010000291.1 GCA_017446125.1 Lachnospiraceae bacterium | reverse complement strand
GTGACCCGTCGCGCAGTGCAGCTCGCCGGCGGCTACGGCTACACGAGAGAGTATCCGTTCGAGCGTCTGATGAGAGATGCTAAGATCACCGAGATCTACGAAGGCACGTCCGAAGTGCAGAGGATGGTTATCTCCGGTTGGATGTTACACTAAACTGATCATTAGATGACAAAAGGGACAGGTCCAAATGTCACCAGCTTTCCATGGTGACATTATGGACCTGTCCCTTCTTGTCATCATTCTTCAGCGTTGGTCATCGCGATCAGCGCCTCGAGCTCCGGTCTCGAGAGCTCGAAGCTCGTCAAGAGGTCCGGATTGAAGACGCCGCACTCACCGGCTAAAATCATTTCGTGAGCCTTCTCCGGCGAGTACGCGGATTTGTACACGCGGTCGGAGCAGAGTGCGTCATAGACGTCCGCAATGGACGTTAACTGTGCGGCAATGGATATCTCATCACCCTTTAAGCGGTCGGGATATCCGTTGCCGTCATAGCGTTCATTATGATGGCGGGCAATGTCAAAGGAAATCTTCAAGTATTCCTCATCCTGTAAATCCTTCAACATCTTCACAATCTCGCCGCCTCTGGTGGTATGGGACTTCATGACCTCGAATTCATCCGCAGTTAAGCGCCCGGGCTTCATTAAGATGGAGTCCGGAATCGTAATCTTGCCCACGTCGTGCATCGCGCTCGCGTTCGTGATGACTTCGATGAGGTGATCGTTCAACCCGTACTGCGGGAAGGAGTGCATGAGAGTCGTCGCGATGATTTTCACGATGCCCTTGATGCGCTGTAAGTGCTGGCCGGATTCCATGTTACGGAATTCGACGATGGTACACAACACTTCAATGATGCGGTTGTTGTTGTCCTGCAGCTCCGCATTCGCCTTGTTTAACTTTTCCTGTTGCGCAATGAGTGCCTGGAACTGCTTGTGGATGGCCTGCGTCTGCTGCGCGACACGCTCCTCAAGCTCGTTCCTGTGCTCGGAGAGCTCAATCGCGCGGTCCACCTTCTTGCGCACGATGACCGGATCAAAGGGCTTGTGAATGACGTCCTGCGCACCCTTCTGGTACGCCTCGCGCTCGATGTCCGTTGCGGTCTCCGCCGTAATCAAAATGACGGGGAACTTTTCGTGCAGCTCCTTTTTCACAAGCTGGTCCAAAACCGCGAACCCGTCGACGCGCGGCATGATGATGTCGAGTAAGACCGCCGCAATTTTTTTGGCGTCGCCCGTCTCCGCGATGGCTTTTAGCCCCGTGTCGCCGTCGTCCGCCTCCACGATTTCGAACTCGTCCTTGAACATTTCAACGAGAATCGCGCGGTTGACTTCGGTATCATCGATGATAAACAGTTTCTTTTGATCGGCCATAAGACGTCCTTATCCGCGGTCCGCGACGATGGCGGTTCCGCGCTTGATGATGTCCACGCCGTTGGGACCCGTGATGTCCGAGGCGTAGATGTGGCTGGTTCCGTCAATGTTGATAGTGACACCGGCGTAGAGCGTGTTGCGCACACGCGCGTGCGCGCCGGAGACATATTTGATTTCCGCTTCGAGCGCTGTGCGTTTTTCGCCCAGCGTGTTGAGCTCCTTGGTCTTCATCGAAACGGCGGCATTGATTTTGATCTTTAATTGCATCAGATCCTTGTTGCCCGCCTGAATCTTTGTGAGCTTTTCCTGCTCTTCCTTGAAGCGCTTCAACTCGTCCTTCACACGGGTGATTGCCTTGACGGTCTTGTTGTACTCAATCAAGAGCTTCGTGGAAATACCCATGCTGACGTTGGTCTTGATGACGTTGTGATTGCCCAGGTACGCGGTGTCAAGCCCCATCACGGTCTGGACGCTGCCGCCGTAGATGGTGCCCTTGTCGCCGTAGGCTTGCAGGAAGCTGCCTGCGGTGATGAAGCAGTTTAAGCAGGCGTTCGTATAGATGTCGCCGCCCGCCTTCACGGTCGCGTCCTCCAAAAACTTCGAGTAGACGTTGCCCGTCACCTCAATCCTTGCGCGCTGCCTGCCCACGACGCCTTCCCTGAAGATGGCATCGCCGCCGCAAATCAGGGTCGCGCCGCCCATCGTGCCCTCGATGACAACGTCGCCGTCCGCGCGCAGCGTGACACCGGTCCGTAAGTCGCCCTTGACTAAGACGCTGCCCGCATAGTTGATGTCACCGTCCGCAAGACGCGCTTCGTCCGTCGTCAAGAGCCTTGTAATCATCAATCCGTCTTCATGCATGCGCACGACACCGGAGACCGCGGCGCAGTAGGTGTGGTGGTCCTCCAAGACCATGAAGCCCTTGCCCTTTAGGACGGGAAGCTCTAAGCCGTTTTTGCCCGGCAGCACCTCGCCCGTGACCGCGACACCGTCGCGTCCCTTCTTCGCGGGGTGGTAGACCGCAAGCTTGTCGCCCGCGTTCACGCTCTCAAAATATTTGACGTTCGAGTAGTCCGCGCTGCCGTCCGCCGTAAAGGAGGGTGCAGAGGGGACGTTGGTATCAAAGAAGTATTCGTAATAGCCGTCCTCACCGTACACCGGCGCTTCGCCGCGTGCCACCTCGATGCGCGTGTCGTACCTGCCGTATTCGATCATCGAGGAGATGACCTCGGTGTTGATGCCCTTTGTGATGTTTGCCTTCTTCAAAAGCGCTAAGATTGCGTTCAACGAGTATGCCTTTTTGGGGCGCGGCAGCATGAGATAGCAGTAGAGCTTGTCCTCCGTGACCGTTAAGTAGTTGGCGCCCTCCGCCAAAAGATCGCCGCTCAACGCATCCGGCGCAGCCGCGGGCGCGGAAGAGGACGCATCATCTTCTGCCTCGCGCGCAAAGGAAGCGGTGTCGACCACGTGCTCCGGCTCTTCGCCGCGCAGTAATCGTTCGCGGATTTCCTTCATCTCCGTCGCAGTATGCACCATGCCGGCATACTGTGTGACGTCGAGTCCCTTTTCCAGCCCCAGGCGGATTTCATGCATTTGTGCCGCTTCGTACAAAGGCTTCGCGTAGGGTGTCACGTCGATGCGGTGCTCCAAGCCTCTTCTGAGCTCCCGCATCTGCTGCCAGTTGTAGGTCTCCGTTGCGTAGACGCTCACGTCGAGCCCCGCCTGCATTCCCAGAAGGATTTCATGCAGGGATTCGCCGCGCATCGTGACAAGCATGTATTTGTCGACCGGCAGGTCTTCCTTTAAGCCGGTGCGGATGTGCTTTAGCTGTCCCTCGTCGTAGCCCTTGTCGATGTAGGGCTGCAAATTAATCTTTTCGTTGAACGCCTTGTGCAGCTCTTCCAAGATGCCCGCAGAGTAGCGCTCGATCTGTTTTACGTTGAACGTCAAGCCGTCCTTCATCGCACGGCGGATCACGCGCATTTTTAAATAAGGAATGTCGGATTTCGCATAGAGCGAGATATCGAGGTTTTGCTCAAGACCTTTTCGGATTTCGCACATCTGCTCCGCGGAGAATTTTAAGTCCTTGTAAAAGACCACCGGCACGCCGGAGAGCAGACCCTTCCGGATTTCCCGCATCTGCTCCGCGAAGTATTCCTTCGCGTCGTACTGCGAGACGTCGAGCTTTCTCGAAATACCCTTGCGGATTTCATAGATCTGGTGATCGTCGTACCCCTTTTCGCGGTACGGCGTCATGTCGATGTTCTCCGTGAGCTCTAACCGGATTTCCTCCATCTGGGACCAGGAGAGTCCGGGGTCCAAGTACTTCCCCACATCGACCTTGGATTCGTAGCCCTTGCGGATTTCCGCAAGCTGGTAGATGTCGAAGTTTAAGCTTTTGAGCGCATCAACATCCGCACCGTAGGTTGCGCACAATTCAAGTTCGCGCTCTAAGGTGTTGGATTCCAGGAGATTGAAGATGTCAAACCCTGTGTCGTTTTCGGCGCCGCCCGACAAAACGGACGTTTGTGTTGTGATATTGTCAGACATTTGTCGTCTCCTTACTCCATATTGTATCAAATTTTGTCTGATTTCACAATACAATTTCTTTAATTTTCGCACAATTTATGGTAAAATAAGAAAGATGGATATGAATTTCTATTTGGAAGCGGCAGTGATTCCTCTGGACCTGTTGCTGTGTGTTTATTTACGGATCAAATACCGGGACAAGGGCGCGGTCAACCGTGCGTTCCGGCACTTTGCGTACGCGGTTTTGATTTCCACCGTGCTGGACGTGTTGTTCGCCGCGAATTTCAACCTGCACGCGCAACGCCCCGCGATCTATTACCTGACGATCGACATGATTACGCATGCCGCCGCGTTTCTTGCGACGATTTTCTTCCTGCTGTATGTCATCGCCTACCTGAACAACGAGGAGGCGGGGAGGAACCTAAACCTCATCATCCGCGCGGTCATGGCGAGTTACCTGTTCTTCTGGGTGCTGAATTATTTCACCGGCACCATCGTGATTTATGACGAGTACGGGTATTACAGCGAGGGCGTGATGTTTTCCGCGGTGGTCTTCATCGCGCCGGTTGCCGTCCTTTTGGGCGGCGTCGTGCTTATGCTTTTCCACCGCGAAAAGTACGAGCGCTGGCAGTGGACGGCGCTGTTTGTTTCCTTTGCGCTTTCCGGCTTTGTCTTCGCGGTTCAGATTTTGTTCTACCGTAACCTCCTTGTGATTTTCTTCATCGCGGCGCTGTGTCTTTACGTGATGTTCTTCTGCTTAGAGACGCCCATGTACCAGCAGCTTGCGGGGCACATGGACGGACTCGAGGACGCGCAGGTGGAAGCCAGGCGCGCCCTCGGGCAAGCCGAAGAGGAGAATCGCCGCAAGAGCGAGTTTCTGGAAAACATGTCGCGTGAGATCAGCGTGCCCATGGGTTCGATTCTGCACCTGGGTGAGCGGATTCTGAAGGAAAGCATGGATGCGGAGGTCAGGCGCTGCGCGGTGCAGATTGACAACGCGGGACATCACCTCATGACGATGATCGGGGATATTTTAGACCTTTCCCAGATGGAGAACGGGAAGTTAAAGTTGGAGCCCGTGCGCTATCACTTGGGACGCGTCTTAATGGAGGCGGAGACCGCCACATCCACCAGGGCGCAGGCGAAGGGTATTCTCTTTGACACGCATTACGCACCGACGCTTCCGGATGAGCTCTACGGTGATGAGAAGCGCCTGGCGCAGATTATCGAGTGCTTACTCGATAACGCCGTGAAGTATACGAGTGCCGGCAGCGTGCAGTTAAGCGTTGCGGGCAAACGTCACTACGATAAGATGCACCTGCACATCGACGTAACCGACACCGGCACCGGCATCCGCGAGGACGCGCTGCCGCATTTGTACGATCCGTTCTACCGCGCGGGGA
Source organism: Lachnospiraceae bacterium (assembly GCA_017446125.1). Lineage (GTDB taxonomy): Bacteria > Bacillota > Clostridia > Lachnospirales > Lachnospiraceae > Butyrivibrio. Next base: position 4,402 of record JAFSRL010000291.1, on the reverse strand, counting down.
GCGAGACAGACACAGAGGACCGCGGCGCGGGCTTGACGCTTGCAATCACGAAGATGCTGGTGGAGCTGATGGGCGGAACCATCGACGTGATGAGCTCCGTCGGGAAGGGCACGACCTTCCACGTCGTGCTGCCGCAGGAGGTGCGCGGTGACAGAACCGTGAGCGATTACATGAAGGAGAAGATGATCTGATGCCGCACGAGCACACACAGGACATCTATATCGCATATCTGGAAGCGGCAATGGTGATTTTTGACCTGATGCTGTGTATTTTCCTGCGCCTGCAAAAACGCGACGAGACCGCCGTGACCAGGCGCTTTACGCAGTTGCTTTATGTGCTTGCCTTCGGCACCCTGCTGGACGTTGTCGTAAGCATGGGACTCAATCATCCGGGCCTGTTGCCTCCCTTTATCTTCCGCGTTTTGCGCGCGACCAACGGCATCACGGCAACGGTGTTGGGGTACATGCTCTTACGCTATGTGCTTGCCTTTGTGCGGGCGAAGCAGGATGTGAAAACGGAAGGTCTGATTGCGCTGCCCCTCATTTTGTGCATCGGTTTATGGATGACGAATCCCTTTACCGGCAGCGTCATCAACTACCAACAGGGTGCGGAAAGCATGCGCGGACCGCTCTTTATGACGATGCATTACTATTACCCGCTTCTTTACATCGCGCTTTCGATTGCCTGTCTCATCCTGTACCGCAAGCGGTACGAGACGGTACAGCGCAATGCGCTGTTGTGTAACCTCGTCTTCATTGTCTCGCTGTACTTAGTGCAGATGCTTCTTCTGCCGCACTTAATGATCACCTACTATGTGGGAAGCGTTGCGGCGTTTACGATGTTCTTTGCGCTGGAGACACCGGCGTATGACCGGCTCTTGCGTGCGATGGATGCGCTGGAAAAAACAAAGAAAAACGCGGACGAGATGACGGAGCGCGCGCGGAACGCGGAACACAAAAAGACGCTCTTCTTGCGTGACATGTCACAGAAGATGCGCGTGCCCGTGAACACGATTGTGGGCATGGAGGAGATGATTGTGAAGGCGGCGACGCAGGGACACATCCGCGAATACGCGAGGCAGATGAGCGCTTCTTCGGACCGCTTAAACACGATCATTCAGGGCATCGGTGAGTATACGAGAATCGAAACCGCGGAGCAGGTCGTCGAGGAGGCGCCGTATGAGATGGCGGCGCTGCTCGACGGAATCTGTGTGGCATCCTACGAAGAGGTGCACAAGAAGGGCCTGCAGTTCCATGTGACCGTGCAGGGGCAGATGCCTTCTTCGCTTCTTGGTGACGCGGAGCGCATCACACGCGTGTTGAAAATCTTAGTGCAGAACGCGGCGAAGTTTACGGAGGAAGGAACCGTGAGCCTGATCGTTTCCTGCGAGGAGATGGCGGAGCGGACCTGTTTGTTGCAGTTGAAGGTCACGGACACCGGACGCGGTATCAGGGCAGAGGATTTGCAAAAGCTCTTTGTGCCGTTTGCGAAGATCTCAAGCCGCACGGAGAACGGTGGCGCGGGCTTCGGACTTTTGATTGCGAAGGCCTTGACGGAGCAGATGAAGGGTGCAATCGCCGTGACCTCGAAGCCGCTTGCGGGCAGCGCCTTTACGCTCAGCATTCCGCAGCGCATTTCGAATGTCGCATGGATGCAGCCCTATGACCCGACGCAGCTCATTGCGCGCTTGGAGCGCGATGCCACGGGCCTTGCCGATGAGGAGATGGACCGCTACAAGAACATCTTTGACGGAAAGCGTATTCTGGTCATCGACGACACAAGTGTTGTCTTGACGATTATGACCGGCTTCTTAAAGGGAACGGGCGCCCAGGTCGACATCGGGCGCAGCGGAAGCGTGTGTCTGATGATGGCGGAAAAGACGCCGTACGATTTGATTATCTTAGATCACCTGATGCCGGAGCTGGATGGTGTTGCGACGCTGCATCTTCTGCGCGAAAAGGAAGCAGAAGCGGGCTTTGCCTCGAAGGAGGTGCCGGTCATCGTCATGACGGGCAACGAGGGTGAGAATCTGAAGGAATACTATCTGAACGAAGGGTTTACCGGATATCTGGCGAAGCCGGTCAGGGTTCGTCCGCTCATGGACAAGCTTTGTGATATACTATTGAAATGACAACCTTTGACCTTGTCGCGCCATGCCACTTCGGTCTGGAGGCGGTACTCAAAAAAGAAATCACGGATCTCGGGTATGAGGTCACGCTCGTACAGGACGGGCGTGTGATGTTTGCCGGCGATACAGAAGCGATTGCGCGGGCAAATGTTTTTCTGCGCACCGCGGAGCGTGTTCTGCTGCAGGTGGGAAGCTTCCGCGCGGAGACCTTCGACGAGCTTTTTGAGGCGACCAAGGCGCTTGCCTGGGAGGAGTTCTTACCCTTCAACGCCGCCTTCTGGGTGACGAAGGCATCCAGCGTCAAGAGTAAGCTCTTTTCGCCCTCGGACATCCAGTCAATCATGAAGAAGGCAATGGTCGAGCGGATGAAGGGGAAGTACCACCTGGAGCATTTTCCGGAGAGCGGCGCGTCCTATCCGGTGCGTGTGTTTTTAATGAAGGACGAGGTCAGTGTGTGCCTTGACACGACGGGGGAGTCGCTGCACAAGCGCGGCTACCGCAAGATGCAGGGCGAGGCGCCCATCGCGGAAAACTTAGCGGCTGCGCTTTTGAAGCTGACACCGTTTCGCGGTGACAGGATTTTAGTTGATCCCTTCTGCGGCAGCGGGACCATTCCCATTGAGGCGGCTTTGGCCGCGGCAAACATTGCGCCCGGCATGAAGCGTGACTTTACGGCGATGAGCTGGACCAACCTCATCGAGCGGCGGCTGTTTACGGAGGTGCGCGAGGAAGCGCAGTCCTTGGTGAAGACGGACATCGAGACGGACATCCAGGGGTACGACATCGATAAGGATTTGATTGAGGTCGCAAAGAAGAATGCGCTGGACGCGGGAGTGGCGCACCTCATCCACTTCCAGGCGCGGGATGTGAAGGACCTAAGCCACCGCAAGCCCTACGGCTTCATCGTGACGAACCCGCCGTACGGCGAGCGCATCGGGGAGGAGAAGGCGCTGGGAGAGCTTTACCGCACGCTGGGAGAGCGCTGGCAGGCATTGGAGGACTGGTCCTTGTATGTGATTACGGCGTTTATGGATGCGGAGCGCTACATCGGGAAGAAGGCGGCAAAGAACCGCAAGATTTATAACGGAATGATTAAGACCTACTTTTATCAATATCCGGGGGCGAAGCCGCCGGCGAGGAGAAGAGAGCATTCATGACAAAGAAGATGACGGGAATTGCGGCGGGGTTCATCCTGCTGTTTATGGGGGTCACGGTGTACCGCGCCTTGACGCGTCCGGCGCTTGTGACGGCGGCGGCGGTGGAGCAGAGTGCAACGACCTCGTTTGATGAGGAACGCAGGCTGCCGATGACAATCGTGGGGCAATATGATCCGCCGTTTGTGAAGTGGAGGCGGGACGATCTGGAAATCCCGCTGCCGGAGGGTGTGACGCGCAATGACCTCGTGGTGGAAAACCACTGGACGACTGGCGAGGTCAGGGTACATTTCCCGCAGGGCGCGGTGGCATCTTATCTGGAGGAAGTGATTCATGCGGATGAAGAGAAGGTGCTGTCGGGGACGCTGGTGCCGGACGGGGCGGACGGGATGGTGCTGTGTTTTGAGACGGACCGTGTGTATGAGGTGACGAGCCATTACGAGACGGACACGTCAGGTACATTGGTGCTCTCGCTGCACTTTACGCCGCCGCAGGAGCTGTACGAAAAGATCGTCGTGATCGATCCCGTGTGCGGCGGCGAGGATGCCGGGAAGGAAGGGAACGGGTTCGTTGAAAAAGAGATTGCGCTTTCCGTGTGCGAGGTTGTGCAGGAGCGCTTGGAGCGCGACGTGAAGGAGACCGGCGTTAAGGTCTATGTGACAAGAACGTGGGATGAGACCGTCACGGAAGAAGCACGCACGGCGCTTGCTACGGCACTTGATGCGGACCTGTACGTGCGTGTCGGGGTGAGCGATGACGCTGCCCGTGAGGGAATCAGCGTGGAATATAACGAGGTGTTTTTCGGAAGAGGCTTACAGAACGTGACGCTCGCGGACCTGCTCGCGCGGCACGTCTCCGTTTCAACCGGACAAAGGGCAGCAGGGCTCTTCGAAGCATACGGCGAGGACGAGGTCTTAACAAGTCTCACCATCCCCGCCGCGAAGGTGTCTGTGGGCTCGGTCGCCTCCGACGCGGACGCCGCGCACCTTGGTGATGACAATTTCCACCGCCGCGCCGCAGAGGGCATCTACAAGGCGGTACTGGAGGCAGTACAGCGATGAGTCAGGGGGACGGGTACAGTGACTCACTTTTTTCAAAAATGAGTCACTGTACCCGTCCC
>JAFSRL010000290.1 GCA_017446125.1 Lachnospiraceae bacterium | reverse complement strand
GAATGTCTATATGCAGACACAGGGCGAAAAACAGGCGGAGACACTTTCGGAGATTACCGCAAGGCAGTTTGAGAGCGAGCTGACGGCATTGAACATTATCGCAGGCGGTGTCGCCGAGGCAGGCAACAATAATATTTCCACACTACGCAGCCTGCAGAACGCGGATCCGTCCGGCGCAATCGGTCTGTTAAAGATCGACGGCACGCCGCTCTTTGGCCAGGGCTATCGTGCGGACATCTTTCCCTGCATCGAGGACGCGGTGCACGGGAACAGCGGGATCTCTTTCTGTGAAGGAAAGGGATTGATGTTTTGTACGCCGGCCTTTCGTGGCGGAAATGTCGTGAATGTGGTGTACCGTCTCTATCCGGAGGATGTTCTGTATGGGCGATTCGGCGTGACCAGCTACGGCGGAGAAGGAAGAACCCTGATCGCGGACATGAATGACACGGTGATTGTTTCATCTCTGGCACCGGACAGGGAGGAGCGTCTCATTTATGACGAGCCTGAGATTATCGCCGGATACGAGGAACTGAACCGTATCCTGTATACATCCGGTTCGGCCGCGGTTTTCAAGAACAGCAGCATCGGTGACGTAATGCTCTATGCGGCGGAGATTGAAGGGACAGAATTCCACTTAACGGGCTATGTGCCAAAGCGTGTGGTCATGCAAGGCGTGCAGTATATTTCGATGATGGTCATTTTGGTTTTTGTGATCCTCGCGGTGGCGGTTGCCTTTGGCGGAATCCTCTTGACGAGTCTGGAGCGCAGGGCAAGAGAGAGCGAGAAACTGCGCGAGGCCACACGGATCGCGGAGCACGCGAACGTCGCCAAGAGTGAGTTTTTGGCAAACATGTCGCACGAGATCCGCACGCCGATCAACGCGGTTTTGGGTATGAACGAGATGATCCTGCGTGAGAGCTCGGAGGAGGCGGTTTTAGGCTATGCGCGCAATGTCGAAAGCGCCGGCAACAATCTGTTGTCCCTCATCAACGACATCCTCGACTTCAGCAAGATCGAGTCCGGCAAGATGGAGATCACACCGGCACCGTATCTGTTTTCCTCGGTCTTAAACGACGTTTCCAACATGATCAGTTTCCGTGCGCGGGAGAAAAAGCTTAAGTTTCAAGTGGATGCGGACCCGACGCTTCCGGATGAGCTCTATGGTGACGAGGTCAGGATCAAACAGGTTGTGACGAACATTTTAAACAACGCGGTGAAGTATACCAACGAGGGAACGGTGACGCTGTCCGTGAAGGGAGAGGAGCGGCAGCGCGATTCCATCATACTGCGGATCGAGGTAAAGGATACCGGCATCGGCATCCGCAAGGAGGACTTGAGCAAGCTCTTTCGCAAGTTTGAACGCGTGGACTTAGAGCAGAACAATACCGTGGAGGGCACGGGCTTAGGCCTTGCGATCACGCGGAATCTGCTCGATTTAATGAACGGCACGGTGAACGTGGAGAGCATCTACGGCAAGGGCTCGACCTTTACCATCCGGATCCCGCAGAAAGTGGTCGGAGAGGGGCGCTTGGGCGACTTCAAGGTACGCTTTGAACGCGTGAGTGACCGCGTAACGGAACATGATGAGGTCTTCCGCGCTCCGGATGCGCACATCCTCGTGGTGGATGACACCAGGATGAACCTCGTGGTCATCGAGGGACTCTTAAAGCGCACGATGATCAGCGTCGTGACCGCGTTAAGCGGAGAGGAGGCACTGCGCAAGACCAAAGAGGATGCCTTTGACCTGATCCTCTTAGACCAGCGGATGCCGCATATGGACGGAACGGAAACCCTGCGGCGCATCAGGGAGCAGGAGGACGGCTTTAACCGCGACACCCCCGTGATCTGCCTGACCGCGGACGCCGTCGTGGGGGCGAGGGAGCGCTACCTGCAGGAAGGCTTTACGGATTACCTTTCCAAGCCCGTGGATTCCCACGCGCTCGAGACAACGCTTATCAGG
>JAFSRL010000289.1 GCA_017446125.1 Lachnospiraceae bacterium | reverse complement strand
GAACCCGTTCTCTTTATACAGCTTCGGGGACTGATAGAAATGACTCCCCTCCACCACACGCCACTCCGCGGCGGCATCGCCGTCCGCGATCTTTAACTGTGCCATCACGCGGTAAAACGGTGTCTTCGTAAAAGCGCGGATCTCGCGCTCGCGGTCCACCACAATCCCCAAAACGCAAGTCATCACGCGGCCGATCGAAATCACGCATTTTTCGATCCCCAGATAATCCTTGATGGAATACCCGTATTTCAAGGTCAGGGCACGCGAAAAATTGATGCCCATCAGATAATCTTCCTTGGCACGCAGGTATGCCGCTGCTCCCAACCCGTCGTACTCCGCATCATCTTTTGCCTCGCGCACGCCGCGCACGATCTCTTCCTCGGTTTGTGAATCAATCCAGACGCGCTTTTTGGCCTTGCCCGTGACCTGCGCCTGCGCGTCAACAAGCCGGTAGATGTACTCACCCTCGCGCCCGGAGTCCGTGCAGATATAGATTGTGTCGACATCCTCGCGCGTAAGCAGCCCGCTTACGATCTTGAACTGTTTTTTGACATTCTCGATGACTTCGTATTTGAATGTTTCCGGCAGAAACGGAATCGTATCGAGCGACCATTTTTTATACTTCGCATCGTACGCGTCGGGGTAGCTCATCGTCACAAGATGCCCCACGCACCACGTCACGATTGCTTCCTCCGACTCCATGTACCCGTCCCGGTTCGACATGTTTAGTTTCAACGCCGCCGCGAACGCCCGCGCAACCGACGGCTTCTCGGCGATGTAGACTGATTTCAACGATTACGATGCCTCATAATATCCCTTACGGGACGCAATGTATGACGCTTGTCCCAAATATCTTACTATTGTGCAATTATTTGTACAAAAAGGCAAGTGCTCACGACTTGTCCTTTCTGTGGTATCATAGACGAATGAACAATCATGGCAGGAAAAACCCCGTGCGCATACTGTTGGGGATCGTCTTAATCGCGATCCTTGCCTCGATTATCGCTTCCGTCCTGTACTCTCACGCGCCGCAGATTGTGGAACTGTTGCAAAACGGTGACATCGAGGGGATCGAAGACTACATCAGCGCCTCCGGCTGGCGGGGCCGCTTCTTTTTGATTCTCTTCCAGACCGTCGAGACCGTCCTCATCTTTCTGCCGGCCCTGCCGGTCTACATCGCGGCCGGCGTGGTCTATGGCCCGCTTGAAGGGACGCTCATCTGCTATTTGACCAACATCGTCGTCAACCTCGCCATGTTTAAGTCCCTGGATTTTCTGAAAGATAAAAAGGACGACCTCTTCGGCTCAGGGAAAAACAAACGCCTCGAACGCTGGCTGCAGTCACAACCGCACCCGCTGCGCGCCATCTTTTTGCTGTGTTTACTCCCCGTCGCGCCCGCGGGCATGGTCACAATACTCGCGCATAAAACGGGCTTAAGCCAAAAACAATACGCCAAAGCCCTCGCCTTAGGGTGTCTTCCGGGCATCACGATCAGTGTCCTCTTCGGTAACTTCTTAATGAATTATGTCCTGAACGTCTTACGAAGCCGCCTGCACATACCCCAGGGCTTTTAAGAGCTCCGCACATTCCACGGCGCCGCCCGCGGCACCGCGCAGGGTATTATGCGAAAGCCCGACGAACTTCCAGTCATAGACCGTATCTTCCCTTAACCGCCCAATCGAGATCCCCATGCCGTTCTCGTAATCGACATCGAGCGCGACCTGGGGCCGGTTGTCCTCTTCCATGTAACGGATAAAAGCGGCGGGCGCCGAAGGCAGCTTCAGCTCCTGCGGTCTTCCGGAATAATTTACCATCGCCTGAATCAGTTCTTCCTTTGTTGCCTTCTTTCTTAACTTCACGAACGCTGCCGCCGTGTGACCGTTCAAGACCGGCACGCGGATGCACTGCGACGTGATTAAGAGCTTGTCATCCGGCACGATCACGCCGTTCTCAACGCGACCAAAGATGCGCAGCGGCTCCTTCTCACTCTTTTCCTCTTCGCCCGAGATAAAGGGGATGATGTTCCCTTCCATCTCCGGCCAGTCCGCAAAGGTCTTGCCTGCGCCGGAGATCGCCTGATAGGTCGTAACGACGACTTCGTATGGCTCCCACGCCTGCCACGCCGCAAGAACCGGCGTATAGCTCTGGATCGAGCAGTTGGGCTTCACGGCGATAAAGCCGCGCGTGGTACCCAAGCGCTTTTTCTGCGCTTCGATGACAGCGGTATGTTTGTCATTGATTTCCGGAATCAACATGGGAACGTCTGGCGTCCAGCGGTGTGCGGAGTTATTCGAAACCACCGGCGTTTCCGTTTTGGCGTACGCCTCCTCGATTGCCCTGATCTCATCCTTACTCATATCGACCGCGGAAAAGACGAAGTCCACTTCCTTTGCGACCTCATCCACCTGCGTGACATCGAGAAGCTTCAAATTCTTCACGGCTTCGGGGATAGGTGTCGTCATCTTCCAACGGCCTTCGACCGCTTCCGCATAGGTCCTCCCCGCACTGCGAGGCGATGCCGCAAGGGTCGTCGCCTCAAACCAGGGGTGGTTTTCCAAGATTGATATGAATCGCTGGCCGACCATTCCGGTCGCGCCCAAGATGCCAACTCGTAACTTTTCGCTCATGGTAGTATGTCCTTCCTTAAAATGCAGTAATTTTTTCTCTATGAAGTATACCACAAAAAAAGAGTCAGGGGGACGGGTACAGTGACTCATGGATGACAAAAGGGACAGGTCCAAACGTCACCTGAACCCCAAGGTGACATTTGGACCTGTCCCTTTTGTCATCGTTTGTCAGATTTTACACTTCTACATCCTTCGCTTTCCTGCCATACACCACCGAAACCGCGCCGCATACAAGGCTCATCCCCATCAATACTGCGGAAATGATTCCCGTCACGTCGCCCGTCGTGATGTCCCTGCGAGCGCCTAAGACTGCCTGCTCTTCCACCGCAACATCCTCGCGTACCGCGCCCATGACCTCAGGCTCCTCAACTGCAACTGCCGCGGTCGCATTCTGCACCGCCGGTGCGGGTGCGCTTTCCTGTGTCTCGTAGACCGGAACGGATGTCGTGTTCGTTTCAATCGCCTTCATGACATCGGAGATATCCACGCCGCCGCCACGGGGCACAATGAGCGTAAACGACCCGTCTTCGTTTCTCACAAGCGCTGCGGAACCGTTGTACATGTTTTCATACGACACATCCTGCGTCACGATCATGATGGTCACTTCCTGACCCTCCTTCGCAACCTGATGCCCGTCCTTTTCGGTCGTGCCCGTCATCTCATATTCCACGCCCTCCGGCAGGGAAACGCGGATGATATAATCGACATTCGCAAGAATCTCATTTGTCAGGCTTTCATACTCCACATCGCCGTCCTCCGCAACGATATAACCGTCTGTTCCTTCCTCGATTTCCCAAACGGTGATGTCGGGGCGGTTGTAATTCTCCACCGCATCCTCCTCCGAATCCGCAAAGCTGTACCACACAACGATGCCCGCTCTCGTACCGGAGACGGTTCCATCAATGACCACATTCGCCTTTGCATTCTCGCCGTCCATGCCCAGTCCCATACCGACACCGTTAGGCGTCATCGCGCTCACATCGCCGGTCACGTTAAGATTCAGTTCCCCGTTCAGTATGTCCGCAAGCACCCCTGTGGAATCCGCATTCAGATTGTAATGCCAGATTGTACCGGTTTGATCGTTGGTTCCCGTGATGTCGCCGTTGACGGTAACATTTGTCGTGGTCTCCGTGGTGATATCCACGCCCGAAAAGCCACCTTCCACATCACCGTTGATGTTAACGTCACTTCCCGTTTCCTTGTCATTGATCCGGACACCTAAATCATCCCCGTTGACATCGCCGTTCACCGTCACACTTGAACCCTGCGAATAAACGCCGTAGCCGGTATCGGACGTAACATTCCCGTTCACCGTCACGTCCGCGCCGGCAGTCGCCGAAACACCCTGTTCATTGTTGCCGGTCGCATGGACATCCTCGTTCACTGTCACCGTCGTCCCGTTTGCGACAACGCCATCCTGCGCAAACGCCGTCAGGCTCAACGCATTCATCACCACCGCGCCCGTCAGAAATGCCGTTGTCAGTTTCTTAAAAATCATGCCTTCTTTTCTCATAACTTTTCCCCTTTCAATCGTTAACAAAAATGGTCTGTCAGATTTGCCCTGACAGACCAATAACCGTAACGGAAAGAGAAACGTCTCAAAAAAAAAAAAAATAATTTTTCAACCTCAGGTATTCCGCATATTCCGAAAGCACCTTCTTCATCGCTTCAGGCGAAGGTCCGCCGTAGGTATTGCGCGCCTCCACGCAGGTCTTTAAGGAAATCGCGTCGAACACATCTTCCGCAAAGAGATCGTTGAACGAACGAAGCTCCTCCAAAGAAAGATCGTCAATCGCGCAATGCTTCCCGATACACTTTAGCACAATGCGACCCGTCACCTCATGCGCATCGCGAAATGCCATGCCCTTTTTGACGAGATAATCCGCAAGATCCGTCGCATTCGTAAATCCGGACTTCGCCGAAGACGCCATGCGCTCCTTATGGAATTCCATCTCTTCAAGCATTTGTCTAAACAGAACGAGGCAATCCAGAACGGTATCAACCGCATTGAAGACCGTTTCCTTATCCTCCTGCATGTCCTTGTTGTAAGCAAGCGGCAGGCTCTTCATGACGGTGAGCAGCTGCATCAAACCGCCGTAGACGCGTCCGGTTTTTCCGCGCACAAGCTCCGCGACATCCGGATTCTTCTTTTGTGGCATGATGGAGGAACCGGTGGAGAAACCGTCGGAAATCGTGACAAACCGGTATTCGTCCGAATTCCAAAGAATGATTTCTTCCGCAAAACGCGACAAATGCATCATAATCAAAGAAAGATCGCTCATGAATTCAATCAGGTAATCACGGTCGGAAACGGAATCCATGCTGTTTGCGGTGGGTGCGGTAAAGTCAAGCTCCCTTGCAACAAACGCGCGATCCAGCGGATACGTCGTTCCGGCAAGCGCACCGGACCCCAGCGGACAATAATTCATGCGGTTCTGCATATCAAACACTCTGGACAAATCCCGCTTGAACATTTCAAAATACGCGCCCAGATGATGCGCAAGCGTTACCGGCTGCGCCTTTTGTAAGTGCGTGAACCCGGGCATGTACGTCTCAAGATGCGCCTGCATCAGTTGATACAGCGTTTTCAATAATTGGTACAAACCGGAGCTGATTTCATCCGCCTCTTCCCGGACATAAAGCCGCATATCGAGCGCCACCTGGTCGTTCCGGCTTCTGCCCGTGTGCAGCTTCTTTCCGGTTTCCCCGATCCGCTCCACCAAAATCCGTTCCACAAAGCCGTGCACATCCTCATCGATATGAACATCAGGCAACAGCGCTCCTTCCATTAAATCATCGATGATTCCATTCAGCGCTTTTGCAAGCTCCTCCCCTTCCTGTTCAGAAATGATGGCCTGCTTTGCGAGCATCTTGGCGTGCGCCAAAGAGCCCTCGATATCATGATAGATTAATTCCAGATCAAAACCGATGGACGCATTGAAAAACCATACGCCCTCATTGATCTTGTCTTCAAACCGTCCGCCCCAAAGCTGTGCCATAAAAACTCCTTTCGATACAAAACGGGAGACGCTTGCCGCATCTCCCGTCACCGAGCTGGAAAAGGGACTTGAACCCTCGACCTACTGATTACGAATCAGTTGCGCTACCAACTGCGCTATTCCAGCACCTGTACAATTATACATAGAAGATGCGCCTTTTGCAAGTTAAAAATTAATGATAGTTAAAATATATATAGATGCTATAGGTCAAAACCTATTTCTATAAATCCCTTTAACCCCTCTATAATAGGTTCAATTTCATTAACTGAAATATATGTTTCTCTGATTATATTTGAACCTAAATAGTAATCTGATCTTTCTAAATCATACTCGACGTGGCTTGCGATAATACGAAACATATTATCTTTCTTAATAAAAAAAATCATATTTTGCTTATCAGATAATGTGGGTGGCGAAACCAGGAAATATCTAACATCATCATTTTCTTTTGTATCACTAAATGAGTTATTTAATAGAAAGCAAAAAGTATCTACTTTATCTAATTCAAATAAGTCATACTTATCCGCATTAGGAACACACTCAATTAAACGTATAAACCACGGCACATCAACGCAAAGCGAGGATACAGCGACCTCAACTTGAGGAAAAAGAAATCCATCCACACAAAATATTAAAATGCCGTTATAGAATTTCAATCTACTTCTTAATTCTCTCTTTTCATTCCACTCATCTATAACCTTTACAATTACTGCAAATCTATTGGGATCTCCAAATACCATCTTACCACCCCTTGCTCGGCAAGTTAAATCTTCGGCGTATAGGATCTGATGATTTTACAGAATGTCTAAACAGTTCCTCTGCATTTGGTGGTTCAATCCCCGCATTACTTCGATTCCCTTGCCCACCTAACTTATGCTTCGGATTGGACTCATATTTTAATTTAGAGGCATCATTACTACCCCCAATACTTTCTGATAAATCAATTGTATCCCCAATTAAAATGCCGAAATCAAAATAACACAACCACAAATAATAATCAACCAAAAACTGCACGTTCAAAACTTGCAAGTTAAAAATTACTTCTTCTTAGTCCCCTTTGCCGGCGTGTCTTTTCCGGCCTCTTTGATCTGTTCCGCCTCGAGTTTTAAGTACTTCTCCTCGATTTCCTTCGCCTTTTGTTCCTTTTCTTTTTTCTGGCGTGCGTGCAGCTCCGCCAAAAGCTTTTCCTCTTCCGCCCTGTGCGCCTCCTCTAAGGCCGCGGCATTCTTCTCAAGCTCCAATTCCCTTTGATACTCCGTTTCCTGTTTGATCTTGCGGATTGCGCGCTCCTTCACGGTATACGCGGTGTAATCAAAGATGGTTACGGAAAGTGCCGGAACATGCACACGGATTGCAAACTCCCTGCCGTCAACATCCTTGCGGACAGCATTGATTGCGTCCGCATTTCCGGGCTCATTTCCGCCAAAGGACAAATCCTCCGACGTAAAGATGACGCGGTACTTTCCGTCAAACGGCACGCCTACGACAAGGTCCTGTTCGATGCCCGCGAAATTCACAACAACCAACAGGGTATCCTT
>JAFSRL010000288.1 GCA_017446125.1 Lachnospiraceae bacterium | reverse complement strand
TCAAAGTAAATCGTGTAGTTGCCGTGGGCCTCCGTATCTTGTGGCCCACCGGACCAACCCAAATTTCCGGTCGCCAAGCTCGTGCTGGTTGCTCCAGTGGCTTTCAGGGCTGACAGGGTCTTTGTCGTGTTGCTATTGTCCTCGCAAATCATTGATAGCTCATAGCTCTTACCCGTAATCGAGGCATAGATCGTCATGAGGTTATTGATCCCGTCCTTACCCTCGCGGTAGACGACCTCGGTCTCGGAATCCGTCACGGCGGATTTAAACTTCTTTAGGATCACGTTCTCCTCATCGAGGATAAAGACCTTCGACTTCGGATTCGGGTCGGACTTCGACATCTTCTTATCCGGCTCCTGGAGCGACATGATCTTGGCCCCCATCGGCGGGATGTAGGCATCCGGCAGCTTAAAGACCTCGCCGTAGAGGTTGTTAAACCTGGTCGCGATGTCCCTGGTAAACTCCAGGTGCTGCTTTTGATCCGCGCCCACCGGCACAAGGTCCGCCTGATACAGCAGGATGTCCGCCGCCATGAGCGCAGGATAGGTAAAGAGCCCGGCGTTGACGTTGTCCGCGTGCTTCGACGACTTATCCTTGAACTGCGTCATGCGGGAGAGCTCCCCGAACTGCGAGTAACAGCTCATGATCCAGCCCAGCTCCGCGTGCTCATGCACATGGCTCTGCACAAAGACGAGGTTCTCCTCCGGGTTGATGCCGCAGGCGAGCAAGAGCGCAAAGGCGCTCAGCGTCTGTTTTTTCAGCGTCTGGGGATCCTGGCGCACAGTAATCGAGTGCAGGTCCGCAATGAAATAGGCGCAGTCAAACTCCTCCTGCATCCGTGTCCAGTTGCGTACCGCTCCGATGTAGTTGCCAAGTGTGAAAATGCCCTCTCCCGAAGGCTGAATCCCCGATAAAATCCGTTTCTTGTTTAATCCGTCAGCCACAAGTACATCTCCTGATATTTCTGGGCGGAAACATCCCAGGAAAAATCCACCGCCATCGCGCGGTCGATCATCTTGTTCCATTCCCGCTTGTAATCGTAATACACACGCTCCGCCTCACGGATCGTGTCGAGCATCTCATCCGCGTTATCGTTGAGGAATCCGAATCCCGTGCCCTTGGACTCAAACTTGTTGTACGGCTCCACCGTATCGATGAGGCCGCCCGTCTGCCTGACAATCGGGATCGTCCCGTAGCGCAGGGAGATCAGCTGCGAAAGCCCGCAGGGCTCAAACAGACTCGGCATGAGGAAGGCGTCCGCGCCCGCATAGATCCGGTGCGACAACGGGTCGGAATAGTAGATGTTCGCGCTCATCCTGCCCTTGTACTTCCAGTCAAAGTGGTGGAACATGTTCTCATACTGCTCAGAGCCCGTCCCTAAGACCACGATCTGCACCGCGTCCTGGCAGAGCTTGTCCATCGCGTAGGCGATGAGGTCCATGCCCTTTTGGTCGGTTAAGCGCGATACGATGCCGATCAAAAAGGTCTTGTCATTTTCCTCCAGGCCGACCTCTTTTTGCAGGGCACGCTTGTTTTTCACCTTTTCCTTGCGGAAGGAAATCGCGTCGTAGCGATGCGCGATGTACGGGTCGTGCGCCGGATCAAACTCATGATAATCGATGCCGTTGACGATGCCGCGCAGGTCCGCGCTCCTGGCGCGCAAAAGACCGTCCAGCTCCTCGCCGTAGAACGGCATCTTAATCTCCTCCGCATAGGAGGCAGAAACCGTCGTAATCGCGTCCGCATAGACGATGCCGCCCTTTAAGAGATCGGCGTCGCCAAAGAGCTCTAACTTATCCGGGGTAAAGAAATACGGCGGCAGGCCCGTGATGTCCATGACAGTCTTTTTGTCCCACTTGCCCTGGAACTTAAGGTTATGGATCGTCATCACGACCTTGATGCCGCGGAAGAAGTCGCTCCCCTGGAAACGCTCTTTTAAATAAACAGGGACGAGACCCGTCTGCCAGT
>JAFSRL010000287.1 GCA_017446125.1 Lachnospiraceae bacterium | reverse complement strand
GAAGAGATGGACATGATCAACAAGGCCTTCATCGAAATCATGATTGAGGGCGACGCGAACGGCCGCGGCTTCCAGTATCCCATCCCGACCTACTCCATCACGAAGGACTTTGACTGGTCGGAAACGGAGAACAACAGGCTCTTATTCGAAATGACCGCGAAGTATGGCACGCCCTACTTCAGCAACTACATCAACTCTGACATGAAGCCTTCGGACGTGCGCAGCATGTGCTGTCGCCTGCGCCTGGACCTTCGCGAATTAAGAAAGAAGTCCGGCGGGTTCTTCGGCTCGGGCGAGTCCACGGGCTCGATCGGTGTCGTGACGCTCAACATCCCGCGCATCGCGTATCTGTCGGATTCGGAAGAGGAATTCTATCAGATGCTCGATAAATACATGGACATCTCCGCGCGCTCCTTAGACGCGAAGCGCAAGGTGGTGACCCGCTTAATGGAGGAAGGACTTTATCCCTACACCAAGCGTTACTTGGGCGGCTTTGACAATCACTTCTCGACAATCGGTCTTGTGGGTGTCAACGAAGCCATCCGCAACGCGAAGTGGATGCAGACGCCGGGCTCCCAGATTGACATCACAAGCGAGAAAGGCTCGAACTTCGCAATCGATCTGCTCGAGCACATGAGAGAGCGCCTTTCGGATTATCAGGAGGAATACGGCGCGCTCTTCAACCTGGAAGCGACACCGGCGGAGTCCACGACCTACCGTTTCGCGAAGCACGATGTCGAGGAATATCCGGACATCATTACGGCCGGCGGAAACGGATTAAGCCCGTACTATACGAATTCGACGCACCTGCCGGTGGGGTACACGGAGGACATCTTCGAGGCACTGGAGAAGGAAGATCCGTTACAGACGCTCTACACCTCCGGCACCGTCTTCCACGGATTCTTGGGCGAACGGTTACCTGACTGGAAGAGCGCGGCGACACTGGTCCGTAAGATTGCGGAGAACTTCCGCTTACCGTATTACACGATGTCCCCGACCTATTCCGTATGTGCGGAGCATGGCTACATTCAGGGCGAACACTTCAACTGCCCGACCTGTGGTGCGAGCGCGGAAGTTTATTCCCGCATCACCGGTTACTACCGTCCGGTCCGCAACTGGAACGACGGCAAGCTCGCGGAGTTCAAGTCCCGCAAGACCTACGCGGAAGCGCAGGACGCAAGGATTTTACCCAAGAGCTCATCCCCGTATGCGAATAAGACACACGTTTTGAATTTCCTGGTTGACGGTGAGGTGGTGAGCGCGGAATACCCGGGCGCACCGACGGAGGAGTTGCAACAGACAGAAGGCCTTTTGGACGAGATGGAGGAATTAAAGGCGAAGGCGGCGCGCATGATGCTGGAAGATGCCGTCGAGAGCGAGTTCGAGGAGAGCACGGACGTCATCGAGGAAGCGGAATACCTTGCGGAGGATGACCTCGCGGAGGACGTGATGAGCGCGGCGGAGTCCATCTTCGAGGACGACGACTTTGACGATGATTCGGAGATGAACGCCTCAATCGGGCAGCAGGCAATCCTGCTTTCCACGAAGACCTGTCCCAACTGCAAGATTGCGGGCAGCATGCTGCAGAAGGCGGGCATCGATTACCGCGTCCTGTACGCGGAGGACAAGGAGGGCGCGGAGCTCGCGGAAAACTTAGGGCTTGTGTCCGCACCGACCCTCATCGTTGACAACCGCGGCGACATCGAGGTCTATGAGAGCATCGAAGGCGTGAAGAGATTTCTGGCGGTGCCGGTGAAGTGATTATGTTATAATCATTTCGTGGAGATTAACAGATACGACGGGCGCACCCGCGCCATCATAAACGAGATTCAGGACTTGCTTCCCAAGGAGGGGGAGCAAGTCTTTTGCGCTTTAAAGCATCTGGAAAAAACGGCGCTGCAAACAGACGATGCCGCGCTCGCAGGCTACACCTACTTAAACTATGCGAGCGCGAATTACTACCGGGAGCGGTACGACAAAATTCGCCCCTATCTGCAGCGTTCGCTGCGTTATCTTCTGCGCACGTCGGAAAACGAATACCTCACCAGAGCCTACAACCTGTTCGCCGTTGACGCGCAGCGCATCGGAGCGTTTGACATTGCTTACCATTACTTCGAGATGGCGCTGTCCTTTGTCGCGCAGGACAAGGACTCCGTGGGCGGCGCGGTCACGAACGCGAACCTTGGCGACCTGATGGCGGAGATGGGAGAATTCAAGGAAGCCATCCGCCACATCAAAAAAAGCCAGCGCGTCATGAACCGCAAGAAGGACACCTTCCCCGCGTTGCAAAACAGCATCTTAATCCGCACAAACTTAGCACTCTACAGCTTTTACGCAAAGGATTCTTCGGGCGCAAAAAAAATCATGGCGGGTATCGAAAAAGACTTAAAAAAAATCAAAGACACAAAGAGTCGCGCGCACCTTTGGTTCTTAATCCTGAAGTCCCACGAAGCCTTAATCAAAAAAGAGTTCGACGCACTGAGAGCCCTCACGGACGAGGTGATTGTGCGGATTGTGCAGTCGGACACCTACGCGCTTTATTCCAAGGATATCTACCGCTTGATTGCACGCCTCATCTGGCGCGGGGCCAAAAAGGAAGCGGGCAAACTGATCGATGCGGTTGACAAGGTCGATACGCCGGACGAATCGTACTACGCGCTGCTTTTGCATGAACAGATCAAAATCCGTTACTATCGCTTAACGAAGAATTACAAACAGTTATCCCGGGCGTACGCAAGACGTCATACGCTTGCCGCGCTGCAGCAGGAAGAGATGTTGAAGATCTACCGCGATTCCACCGCGCTCATGAAGCTTGTGGAGGAGCTCAGGGACGAACGCGAGGAGGTCATCCGGGAAAACGAGCGCCTGCAGCAACAGGCGGACACGGATGAGCTCACGGGTCTCCCCAACCGCTACGCGCTCAACAAGGCGATGGAGGAAGCCTTTGCCCGTTGCAAGCGGCGCCGCGAAACCTTCGGCATCGGAATTGTGGATATCGACGCGTTTAAGTTTTATAACGACACCTTCGGCCACAGGGAAGGGGACGCGTGTTTACGCGCCGTTGCGCGTGCGTTAAAGTCCATCGCGGACAAGGAGGAGATGTTTGTCGCGCGTTACGGCGGCGACGAGTTTGTGCTGTTGTACGAGCACAAGACGGAGCGCGAGATTGCGCGGATGGAGCAGGAGATCATCGACGCCTGTCCGGTTCCGGTGACGCACGGCAGGTTTAACGCGGTGCCTTCGGACGAGTACCGGCTCTGGGACTTTTTCGCGAGAGCGGATGCGCAGATGTACAAGCGCAAGAAGGCGGGGAGGTAAGGGATGGACTTAACACGTTATCCGGAAGCTGTCCGCAAATGTGAAGAGACATACGTGCAGGCAACGGCGCGCAACGATGCAAAAGCCGCAAGCCGCGCGATGCGCAAAATGTTAACGATTGCGAAGGAGTTGAACGATGATGCGCTTTGCGGCTACGCATGCAGCGAGCTGGCGCACACGGCGTATTTCCACACCGGCGATTACATGACGTTTATGAAGCATCTTCGGCTTGCCGGGGAATATACCCTGCGCTCGAACGAACGCGGACCGTTGAAAAATGTTTACTACCTGGTTTCCTTAGACGCGACCAACAGAGGCATGTATGACATCGCGTACAGCTACGCGATTGCCGCGCGCGACATTGCGAAGGCGGCAGGCGACGAGGGCGACGCGGGACGGATCGAGGAGGCGGCGGGGTTCATCCTGCTCAACATGGGGCAGTACGAGCAGGCGAAGAAAATCACGCACGACGCCTTGAAGCGCATCGCGAAGGACAGAAACGATTCCTACTATCATTCCAACATGATGTGCGGCTTTCACAACGAGGGCACGGCGTGTTTGATGATGAATAAGATTGCGCAGGCGCGGAAGCTGTACGAACGTGCGCAGCGTTTTGCCGCACGTCACAAGGCGCATGTCTACACGGACAATCTGTTTGAGCTGGCACGCTTCGGCGCGCACCTTGCGCTTTTGGAGCATGACACGAAGCGGATGAAGCGCTGCATGGAACAGATGGAGCGCTACATCATAAACGTACCGCAGCTTCCGGACGAGATGCAGGACATCGTGCGCTTCGGCAACGCCCTGGCGGCGCAGAAGAAATACACCGCGCTGAAGGAGCTCTTGCGCATCCTTTCGAAGAAGGAGCTGCCGAAGAACGCAATCAATGCCGGAAAGCTGCTTGCGGATTTGAAGGTGACGTATTACACGGCGGTGAAGGATGCAAGAAGGTTAAACGCCGCGTACAGGGAACAGGATGTGATGTATGAACGCGCAGAAGAGGAGCGCAGGGATTCGTACATTTATGTGCAGGGCTTAATCCGGTTGACGGAGCAGTTGAAGAAGGAGCGGGACGCGGTGCGCTCAGAGCACGAGGCGCTTTTGAAGAAGGCGCACACGGACGCGCTGACCGGCTTAAACAACCGCCACGCACTAAACCGTCACCTTGAGGAAACCTTCGAGGAGGCCTTTGCAAAGAAGGAAACGATCGGGGTTGTGCTCATCGATGTGGACGGGTTGAAGCATTACAACGACACGTACGGGCATGCGGCGGGCGACCGGTGTCTGGTGGAAATCGGACAGGAGCTGCTTGACTTGAGCAGAAGAAAGGATGCGTTTGTCGCGCGCTACGGCGGCGACGAATTCGTCATCGTCTTCAAGGGAAAAAGCAATGAGGAAATCTTCGATTCGTTACAGGCATTGCAGGAAGCCGTGAACCTCTCGCTTTCGCAGGGGGTGTGCAACGGCGTACCCGCAAAGAAGAACCGTATCTGGGATTACCTCGCCGGTGCGGATGATGCGCTTTACCGCCTGAAGCGCTCGAAGGAGACGGGAAACCGGATCCGCTTCACGAACGCTTAAGAATTAATAAATTCCACAACTTTCTTCGCGTCACGACGTCCCTTCCGGTAGAGAGCGCGCACACCGTTCAAATCCTTTTTCAGAGTTTTCATGTGACCGATGGAATCCGGCGCGACGATGAGCGCTTTTTTATCGTATTGGAATTCCAGTGCGATGGAGAGTGCGTCGTCGTAGAGCTTCGCGCTTGTGCGCATGGCCTGTGCGACCGCCGGGAACTCCTTCTCCAGCATTGCCGCGAAGGCGGCATCACGCCGCTCCGTGTGCTTGCGCCCGAGCGGTCTTGTTAAAACCACCACCACCTTGTCACATCCGTCCGCGAACGCCTTGCGGATGGGAAGGGGCGCGGAGAGCGCACCGTCAAAGTAGGGCACATCGTCAATCACGTAGGGGCGGTTCACAACCGGAACGGAGCAGGAGGCCTTGACGGGGTCGTAGTGATCCTGCCACAAATCCTCGTTGGTGAAAAAGTGCGGCTCCGCGGTCAACGCGTTGGTCGCCACGATGTAGATGCGCTTGCCGGAGTTTGCAAACGCCTCATAGTCCAGGGGATCCTCCCCGTCGTGTCCGGAGAGGTCGTCGTACACATAATCAAAGTCGATGAAGTTGCGGTCGCGCAGGAAGTTCCTGCTGCTCATGTATTCGTCGCGGAACGCGTAGTCCGTATAGAAACGGTAGGCGCGGCGGTTTTGACCCGCGAAGCCGGAGACGAGGTTTGCGCTGCCCGCGGAAATTCCAATCCCGTAGTCAAACGAAACGCCGTGCTCCATGCAGTAATCCAGAACGGCGGTGCCGTATACCGCGCGCATGCCGCCGCCCACATCAATGATACCGATCATGTTTATCCTCCTTCATGCAATCCTATCTATCATAGCACAATGGGACGGTTTTCACATTCATCCGCTCGCGCCGCCGGTGATGAAGGACCACAATCCGGACGCGGTCTACGTGAAGGTGGGCGCGGAATTATGTGTTCCGCCGGCATCTTCCCAGCGTTTGATGTTCTTGGAAAAATCGTCGATCAAAATGTCTTCGGGTCCTTGGCACAACAACTGCTGCTCTTTTGCAAGCACCGTATTGACCTTGATGTCCTTCGACAAGAGTCTCCTTGTCCATTTGATTCTATCCTTCGCTATAGTTTACCTTTTGTGTGGGAACAAAGCAATGTGAATCGTTCCTTTTTGTTTTTCGGCGTATCCCGTATAATAGGGGAAGGAGGGTTTGTGCGCAGTCATGGAAGAAAACAACAGCTCCAAACGGAAGAACCGCATACGATTCATAATCATTATGGCCATATTATTTTGCGCTTCATTCGCTGTGTTCTATTTTTACAATCGCGCAAAAAACGGTGGGATGTTGCATGGCGATACAGACACCGGCTCAGCGGTTGTGGAAAAAATGAATGTGCTGAACGAGCTTGTTTCCGAGAAGTTTTATTTTCAGGATCAGTATGACATCGAGACGATACGTGAGGGCGCATACAAGGGAATCGTTGACGCGCTGGGCGATGATTATTCCACATACCGGACCAAGGAAGAAACGGAACGATACATGCTGTCGAAAGAAGGAAAGCTCAACGGAATCGGTGTTTATCTCAGCAATCCGGTGAGTGGTCCGTACGTGCGCATCAGTGGCCTGATGGCAAATTCTCCTGCGGAAGAAGCCGGACTCGAAATCGACGATACGATTATTGAAATTGACGGAGAATCCGCGTGGGGAATGAGCACGGATGCCGTCGCGGAGAAAATGTCCGGCGAAACGGACACCGATGTAACGCTGTTAATTCAGAAGGACGCTACCGGTGAAAAGAAAGAATACACAATCACCAGAAAGCTGATCGACATCATATCCGTGTTCCATGAGGAGATGGAGGATGAGATCGGATACATTCGGATTACCAGGTTTACTGCGGAGACGGATGATGCCTTCCAAGAGGCGTACGAGGAACTGATGTCGAAGGAAATCAAAGGGCTAATCCTTGACCTGCGCGGGAACATGGGCGGAAACGTCAATGAAGCCTGTCTGATTGCAGACATGCTGCTGCCGAAGGGGAGGATTGCCTATACGAAAAGCGTCGGTGAGGAAGATATCACCTATGAATCTGATGCAAATGAAATCACGATTCCGATGGCGGTACTGATTGACACTGACACCGCTTCGTCGGGCGAGTTGCTTTCCGCTGCCATTAAGCATTACAAAAAGGGGACGCTGATTGGAACAACCACCTATGGGAAGGGCATTGTCCAGCGCATTTACGAACTGACGGATGGCTCCAGTGTGGGCCTTACCATCAGCGAATACTTTGGACCGGGCGGAGAGACAATCCATAAGATTGGCGTCGAACCCGACATTATACTTAAGTATGACGCGGACCTCTATGAGGAAGCGGGCATCGACAATCAGGTGGCGAAGGCCAAAGAGGTTCTGAGGGATTCGAGGCAGGAATAATTTTTTGGGACGGATGAGAAACACCCCGCTGTGTTTGAAACGGCGGGGTGTTTTTGCTTCCGTAATTAGCGTGAAAAAATGTGTTGATGGTTATCTTAATTTGACAACATGTGCAGCCTCATCATCGATGGCGGCACTGTCCGTGACAACGACACTGATAGCAGAATCCTTAGCAACAGAAGCGTCCGTGACAACGACACTGATAGCAGAATCCTTAGCGACAGAAGCGGTAGAGTCAGTAACGACGACACTGATTGCTTCATCTGCAGCTGCATCCGCGATTCTCTTTACCGGAACGAATGCTGCTTCATCAGATCCGCCAATTCCCGCCGCCTTTGTTCCGGCAAATGCACCGGCAACAAGGGCACCGCCCATCAGGGCAACGGCGGTCAGCTTCTTCACTGTACTCAAGGTGTTTTTTCTCATTCTGATACGTACCGGTCACTCAAACATACATCAACCGAAAGGTTTGTTGATGTCGGATACCAGCATCCTCCTTTCTTGTTTATCAATGTTTTCGGGCAACTTTTTTCTGATAATTTACGTTTATGATACTATAAAATCACATTTTGCGTCAACGGTTTGTTTTTGCGTTTAGAATGTGATTATATTCCGACAAAGGGATTACCGGTTATTCAGCGGACAAAAACCGTGGCAGTTGTCCGATTTATCGGGCTCGATTAATGAGATAATAGAGTTAGGTCAGAAGTGAGGGACCCTATATATGAAGAAAGAGACTTTGAAATCCATACAGGGCAAGGCAAGAGAACGGGGCTCCCTTCCCCCCGTCCCCGCGCCAAAGGTCTTTAAGTCCAAAAAGGACTATGACCGCAAGCGGGAGAAGAAGGAAGGGCCGAGAGATGGTATAATAATGGCACCATCCCCCGATGTCAGATATCAGATGCATTTGGAGTATCTGGGGAAGTTGTGTGAGCTGATCGCGGAGAAGTACAGGGATAAACTATGGGAGTAACGGATGAGTGATTTTGTTCATCTTCATGTTCACAGCGTCTATTCACT
>JAFSRL010000286.1 GCA_017446125.1 Lachnospiraceae bacterium | reverse complement strand
TGATTGCGCCCGCATTTCCGGGCTCGTTTCCGCCAAAGGACAAATCCTCCGACGTAAAGATGACCCGGTACTTTCCGTCAAACGGCACACCCACGACAAGATCCTGTTCGATGCCCGCGAAATTCACGACGACCAGCAGGGTGTCCTTATCCTTTTTGCCCTTGCGCACAAAGGTGAGCGTGCTGGCCTCCGCGTTGTTTGCATTGATCCACTCAAACCCTGCCTCCACATCGTCCAGCTCATATAACGCGGGATGCGTCGCATACAGGTAATTCAACGCCTCGACAAAGAGGACCATCTGTGCGTCCTTGCCCTTCGCGTTCTTCACGGGATCCATGAACAGCATCTTCTTCCCGGGATAAACAAACATGCTTGTAAAGGCAAGCCGAAGATTCGCCCATCGTGCCTCCTCGTTGCCGGGCATATTTTCGATGATGGTGGTATACCCCTGCTCGGCATCCTCATGCGCAAACGCAAGGATGTAATGCTCAGAAAACGCGTAAATTAAGGAAAACGTAAGCTCGCCCAAATGCGCGCCGCGGTAGGCGGGATCGTTTCTTAAAAACTGTAAGAAGTCTCTGGACCAGCCGTTGTTCCACTTATAGGTGAATCCCAGCCCGCCGTCATCAATCGCCTCCGTGACCTGCGGCCAGCAGGCGGTTTCCTTGGTGATCATCAAAAAGCCGGGGTCGAACTTGCGCATGGAGATGTTCATCTGTTTGATGAATTCGATTGCCTCCAAGTTCTCGTTTCCGCCGTAGACGTTCGGATGCCACTCCTCCGGAGAACGGTCGTAGTCCAAATAAATCGCCTTCGAGATGTCGGTAAAGCGCAGTCCATCAATGTGGAAATAGGTTGCAAAATATAAGGCGTTCGACAACAGATAATTGCACACCTGCTTGCGTCCGAAGTCAAAGGTCAAGTAGCCGCTTGTCTTCTGCCGCATCTTTGTTAAGTCGCCGTATTCATACAGGGGTGCGCCGTCAAAGAAGGACAGCCCGTAGTCGCGTTCCGCAAAAAAGGTGGGCGTCCATTCCAAAATCACGGAAATGTCTGCGGCGTGCAGCGCGTCGATGAGCGCCATAAAGTCTTCTCTTGTCCCGTATGCGCCCTTGATTGCGTAATGCGCGGTCACTTCAAACGGGTTCACGCCGTGCTCGACCACTGGTTGCAGCTCCACCGCGTGAAACGCATACTGCTGTAAATACTTCACAAGGTCGGTTGCCATGTCTCGATAAGTATAGGGCGTTCCTTCTTTGCGGAATGCTTCCGCGAACGCGTCCAGACTCAACTCGCATACGGAGAAGGGCTTACCGGTAAAGGAGCGCTTCTTGCGCGCCTCCATATAACGCTCATCCGTCCAGGGGAAGTCATCCTTGATGGTTTCACAGACAACGCTCAAGGCACCGCTTTCATCCTTGCAGGCAAATGCGTACGGATCCGCCTTGCGGATGATGTTGCCGTCCTTTAAACGCAGCTCGAACTGGTACGCGTCCCCTGCCTTCGCCTGCGGGACAAAGAGCTCAAAGATGCCGCAGGGGTCGACCCTGGTCATCTGATGTC
>JAFSRL010000285.1 GCA_017446125.1 Lachnospiraceae bacterium | reverse complement strand
TTCTGCTAACGGTTCACCGCTGCCCAACAGCCAAATGAGTCAGTGTACCCGTCCCCTTGACTCACTTTCGTTTCCAGTATACCACCGCAAGAATTCCCACCACATAAACAATCGTCACCAACAGTCCCCCTTCCGGTCCGAACTCTCCGCCGTTTAACAGCGCGCTTCCGGTCTGTTCAAAATCAAAGAAGGTTGCGTTGTCGGTAAACAGCCCGCTCACGGGCAGGCCGAAGATATTTCCCTGCGCATAATTCCAGATTGTATGAATCGCACCGACACCCCAGATGTTTCCGGTGCGCAGCATATACAGCGAAGCAAATACGCCGAACAGAATCAGATTCACAACCGACAAAACCGTGAGGCCGGGATTCAATAAGTGCAGCGCCGCAAAGGCAAGGGAATTTGCGATGACCGCGGCGATTGCGCTTGATCTTCTCGTTAAGGAAACCATGAAGTACCCGCGGCACAACACCTCCTCTTCCATTCCCTGCACAATGAAAAACAGGAAATACAGGAACAGCATCATCGGTGCCGTTTCGACAATACCCACAAAACGAAAGGCGCCCAAAAGCGTTCCTAAGCCCACCACAACAGAAAACAAAACGACACCCACCAACAGTCCTTTTAAGTACTGCAGCACAAAATCTTTTCCGCGGAACCCCATGCTCTGTACCGGACGGTGTTCGATGGCAAGGCAATAAACGAAGCAGGCAAGCAGAACAAAGAGGATCACGAAGATGTTGATCAAAAGATAGACCGGATCGTTTTCGATCATGGATTGCAACGCATCAACATCCGAATAATTGCCCGTCGCAAAGAGCACAAAAATCGTAAAGGTTGATATGATCATGCCGGGCAGAATCTGTGCGATGATAAACACCGCAAAGAAGATCAGAATCTCCACCGGCAGTACGAAGCCTTTCCTGCCCTTACGCGCAAGCTGTGTGAGGATGTTCTGTTCCGTCAGCCATGCGGGAAGCCCTGAGCCGGCACTTAAATTAGGGGGCATCGTCCCGCCCGGTTCCCCTGTGGTATTAACTTCCTGCTGTATGTCCGGTCGCTGTATGCCGGTATTGTCAAACTCCCCGTTCATGATTTCCTCCCCGGTCATTTATCACAAATATGATTTCATCAAATCCGGTCGCGTAACTGTCAACCTTGCCGAAAGGCAATTTACTAACAATTTAAGACTTGACTTCTGTATGTATCAACATATCAAGTATACTGGTAAATCTATATCAATACAAACAGTAAATCGGCTGACATCAATCTGTAAAAACACCGTCTATATAGACAGTCTCGAACGTATCATAGTGATTATGCGTGTAATAAATGGCCGTAATATCCTTAGTATATACGAGCCGTCTCGACCCGCGGCTCTTGTACCCGATCGTGTCGATGTCGCACTCGATGTAATCTTCTCCTTCCGGCAGGTTCCCTTCAAAGTTCCCGAACCGGTCCCCGCCGATACAAAAGCCCTCTCCCATCACAGCCTCGACATTACCGCCATCCCAGCCGTGACGCTTCGCCTCTTCTTTCGTCACATAGTTATCCGGCAGCACTCCATACGTCACCAGATACAGCGACACCTCCTCCTTCGAGTCATACACACCCATCCGGTCAATCTGCACATTATCCAGACCTTCCCCCTGGGGGGAAGGTGTCTGCGTAGCAGACGGATGAGGGGTCTCCTCCCCGGGTGTCACCGCAGGTGACGGATGAGGGGTCTCCTCCCCGGCTTGTGGCTGCGAAGCAGACGGATTCGGTGTCCTCGCACACCCCGCCACACTTACCGCCAGCATGAACGCCGCAGCCAGCGCAATCAATCTCTTATATAACCTTCCCCCCGGGGTGAAGGTGTCACCGCAGGTGACGGATGAGGGGTCTTCTCTCATTTTGCCTCCTCCTTACTCTTCTTGCTCGTCTTCTTTCCGCCGGAGCCCTTCTTACTCTCCTTCTTCGGATAAAACCTCGCGACCTCATCAAACCGCTGTCGTAACACTCCGCGAAAGTCCGTCTGCTTCGCTGCATCCGTCCGCCTGCGGATAAAGTCATCCAGCTTTACCATATAGTCTTCTTCCGTCAGCTCCCCGGCAGCGACCATCGTCAGGCCCTTCTCCCAGCTTGCGGTGAGGGCCGGATTCAGCATCGGCTTCATCGACACTAAAACAGTCTCATAAATCATTTCTCCCATCTGCGTGGGCGTCACAATCTGTGTCTTCTTGTTGATCCCGAGATATCCGTTCTTTACCAGTTTATCAAGAATTCCCGCGCGTGTCGCGCTCGTTCCGATGCCGCTGCCCTTGATCTGCGCACGCAGCTCCTCATCCTCGATGAACTGCCCTGCGTTCTCCATCGTCAGGATCAGAGTCCCCGAGGAATACCGCTTGGGCGGGCTCGTCTCGCCCTCCTTGATAAAGAATTCTTTGATTTTGATTTCAGATCCCTTCTTCAATGCGGAAACGGCTTCAAAAAATGCCTCACTCGTGACGACCTCTTCCTTTTCATCATCACCCTTCTCCTGTGCGGTGTCCTCAGCCTCGTTCTCATCCGCGGATGTCTTCTCCGCGCCTGCTCCAGTTTCCGCTTTCTTCTTTAAGAACGAATACTCCATCACATGCGTATAGCCCTTCGCCGTCCGGAGCTTAAAATTGGCAAAGAACCGTTCAACGCCGCTCATGCTTCCATCTGCGGGCGTCAACGCAACCGTCAATGCGATCTTTTGGTACTGCGCCGGCGGGAAAAAGACAGCGAGAAACCTGCGCACGATACATTCATACACCTTCTGCGCCGTCGGATTTAAGGAATTCAAGGCACTTAGCCCCTGTCCCGTCGGAATGATCGCGTAGTGATCCGTGATCGCCTTGTCGTTCACATAGCGGCTCTTCGCAATATCTTTATACGCCTCATGCTGCAAAATGGATTTTGCATAGATCGCGCAGGGCTCATACGCGGTGAGTCCCTCGATGTTCTTCCTGATTTCTTTGGCGATCGCCGAAGAGAGCACACGCGCGTCGGTACGCGGATAAGTTGTGAGCTTTTTTTCATACAATTCCTGCGCGATGTTCAATGTCGCGTCGGGCGTGATCTTAAAAAACTTCGAGCAGTCATTCTGCAGCTCCGCGAGGTTGTAAAGAAGCGGTGCGTTTTTGCTCTCTTTCTTCTTCTCTACTTTCTCAACTGTTCCGGAAAAGTGTGTCAGGGGGACGGGTACGGTGACACACGCGATCAGTTCTTCCGCATCCGCACGCTCCTTAA
>JAFSRL010000284.1 GCA_017446125.1 Lachnospiraceae bacterium | reverse complement strand
CACGCAGTCGGAAATACCTCGGGCTGATAGTCCATCGAATCTATTAAATGGCTCACTTTATCGATCAATGTGCTTGAAAAGCTTCCGGCTCCATTTCCATTCCAGTCGTCCTCTAACCGGGCAATCTGCGCTATCTTCTTATGATTCGCTGCGCGGAGCATAGATGCTGCATCTACCGCCCTGCCGGTCCGAAATGCCGGTGACATGTTTCGGATTAGGCTCACGATTAGTTCAACGCTATCATTTGGCATCGCCTCTATTAAACTAACGGCTTCCTGCTGTATTGTCATATTTTCATTTTAGCAGATGCATCCTAACGCGTCAATCGTGTTTTCGAAATTTTGTTCGGTATGTTCACGCAATCTTCCTCGCAGGTGCTCCGACATAGGTGCCGGATTCGGTGATGTCTTTCACTACGACGCCGCCAGCGCCAAGGATGACGTTTTCCGTAATGGTGATCCCCTGGATGACAGCGCTTCCGGTACCGAGTTCGGTGCCGGTGCCGATGTTGACATTTCCACTGACATTGACTCCCGGGGAGAATGTGACAAAATCTTCCACAATAGAATCATGTCCGATGTTGCAGCTTCGGTTGATGATTACGTGATCACCGATGGTAATCTCCGTCGTAATGATATTGCCGGCACAGATCATGGTCCCCTCGCCGATGGTATTCGAGTCTGACATGATGACGCTCGGATCAATCAGTGTCGCGAAGCGGATATGTGTAAACGGTGTGATACGGCTCACCGCGCGTCTTCTGGCCCTTGTGCCTGCGATCGCCACGATGGCCCAGATCTCATCTGTCTGCTGTTCAATGATGTCATGGCCACCGAGGACCTGATAGTGATAGACCTTTGTGCCCCAGAGTTCTTCCCTGTCCTCGATGAAGCCCATGATCTCCCACGTGGGATTCACTTCGTTGATGCGTTCCGTGAGCCAGGCAATCTCTTTAGCGTGGCCCGAGGCACCGATGATATAAAGCTTGCGTAAACCGTTCTGTGTGCTCACAGATACTCCTGTAAAGCCTTCGGCGGTTTTGGGATGCCGTAGGTTTTTAGGTCTCGCCACCAGCGTCTGCTCTTCGGATTCAGGACAGCATCGATGGTGAGGATGATCAGTTTTACATACATGGAAAGGGAGCGGTGGTCCGCGTACCAGCTCTCAAGCTCGCCTTTATAGGGCATGATGACCTCTCTGTGGAAGGTCTTCGGATCTTCCGTGGATTGGAGGATCTCCTCCTCATTGCGGAAGACGATGGAGCCGATGCCGGACAGACCCGGCCGGGTACGTTTGATCTTTTCTCTCGTTTCCGCAGAATACATCTGATAGACTTCTTTCATCTGCGGGCGATAGCCGATGATGCTCATGTCGCCCTTTAAGATGTTGATGAGCTGCGGGAGTTCGTTGATCTTCGTCTTTCTGAGGAACCTGCCCATCGGAAGCATGCGAGGGTCGTTCTTGCTCGTGATGAGGCCTCCCGGAAGGTTCGGAGAGTCTTTTAACATCGTGGCAAACTTTAAGAGCGGGAACTCCACGCCGCCCTTACCGACACGCATCTGCTCGTAGAAGATGTAGTGCTCACCCGTCAGCTTCAGGCCAATCATGACAGGAATCATGAGGGGCGTCAGGATGATGAGGGCGATGCCGGAGAGGAGGATGTCGAGGACTCTCGTCATACTACATCCTCTGGTCGAGGCCCTTGCCGGTCTCGATGTGGGAGAAGGAG
This sequence comes from Lachnospiraceae bacterium, assembly GCA_017446125.1. Taxonomy (GTDB): domain Bacteria; phylum Bacillota; class Clostridia; order Lachnospirales; family Lachnospiraceae; genus Butyrivibrio. The sequence continues at coordinate 3,226 of JAFSRL010000284.1, read as the reverse complement.
GGCAGGTAGTCCGTAAGGAGCGCGACGATGTCTTCCTTGGCTGCGCCTTCCTTGCGGAAGGCTGCCTGCAGGTTCTCTATGATAGTCTGTATCTTTTCTTTTTCCGGCTGCGGCTTGTCCGTGATGACGCCGAGGCTTGTGAAGCGGTCGAGGTCGAGGGGCTCGCCGTCGGTGTAGAATTCCTCGTAGGGTTTCTCACCGGTGGTGTCAGATGTGAAAAAGTGGACGGGGTAGGAGGATAACCCCTCATCCGTCAGCTTCGCTGACACCTTCTTGGCCCGGGTCGCAGACTCCCATCGGTCGTCTAAGCGCTCCCGTTGACTCTCCACTGGAGAGTCAACCCCAAGGGGAAGGTCAGAATGGGGGCGACGCAAAACGCGGGCGCTCTCAGGGGGAAGGTTTTGGGTGGTTTATCACCGTGTCGACGGACCTGCAGGGCAACGCGGAAGCGGGGACGATTATCTTCTGCGAACGCTTGGAGGACCTTGCGAGCGGCAACTACGAAGAGGTGTACGATGAGCACTTCATCGGCGGCGGCACCCCCTATTACATGGGCGTCATCGACGGCGCGTACTATCTCACCGAGCACCGCGTGCCCGGCGTTTCTTTGTGGAGTTTCTTATATAACGAACATATTACAGATGTTAAACATATCTATTAAAAATGGATGTTGCGTCTCAATGTCTATTCTCTCTAAGCATTCATTTATTATTAAAATACTTTTTCATAAGAATCTTTCATAAAGTCTTCCATAAAATTCTTTCAAAGCATCGTAAATAATACAGCATCGTAGTGCTGTCACAACTCATACTCTGAATTACTGAAACAACGTAGATTAAGACTGCATCATACCGGCAGACTTTGTGACGTTATACGCCATGGAGTTGAGACCTAAGCCTCGTGAGTATCCTCCTGTCCGAAACGAGGCTTGCTCAGGGCTCAACGAAATGCCTGGCGTATCGGAACAAATCGGCCGGTATGATGCAGTCCATTCATAACGTTTGCTTACATCACCTGTCCCTTCAAATTATGTTACAATATACCCCATGAACATCCTTCCCCACCGCAAGAGCAAATCCGACCTCTACGTCTCGTCCAACGGGCGCCTTGTCGTGCGCGACACCGACTACTTTAACGAACGCGTCCGCGTCCTTTTGGTGGGCGATACCAGAGAGTCCGCGACCTTCATCGCGCCGGAGAAGCGCAACGACCTCATCTTCGAATACACGAAGGGCTTGAACCTCGTGCTCGAGAAGGTGCCGCACATTCAAAACACGTTGATGATTGGCGGGGCGGGCTTTTCCTATCCAAAGTACTACATCTCCCGCTATCCCGAAAAGCGCATGGACGTGGTGGAGGTCGACGCGCACATGGTCGACCTCGCGATGCGTTACTTCTATCTGGACGAGCTGTTTGCGGAGTACGACCTGCACGAGAACAACCGCCTGCGCATCATCATCTCCGACGGGTTTGATTATCTCGCGGCGTGCGCCGAAGAATATGACGCCATCTTCAACGATGCTTATATCGGCAACGTTCCGGATAAGGATTTGTTGTCGGAAAACGGTGTCCGGCAGATCAAGCGCTGCCTGAAAAGAAACGGCGTCTATGCGCTCAACCTGATTACGGCGCTCGAGGGGGCGCAGGCGATGCGCGGCATCATGGCGGACGCCATCCTGAAAAACCACTTCCGGCACGTAACGGTCTTCCCCTGCACCTCGGGGCGCGCGCGTGAGGAAAAGCAGAACTGCGTGATTGTCGCGTCGGATACAGACTACGGGTTTTAGGGATATCTTCGGCCTGCCCGGGAAAAAACAGACAGATTGACACAGGTTGTCCGTATCAAAAAACAATTCAACAAATTTTCAGAAAACTCTTCCATTTTTGTGCAACTTGTGTTATAATTTCGTTGTATGCAGGGAAATCGTGCAATTTATTCGTACTTTTGCGCGAAATCTCCGCCTATTTTGATACACGCAATATATATAATCGGAGGGAATGTCATGGCAAAGGAGAAGAAAGAAAAGAAGGGATCCCGTTTGTTGCAAAACGTGGATGTCAACAAGTCCTTCATGGGCTTGAGTGTCGCAAAGCTCAAGCACCTGGACGTGGAATCAAAGTTTACGTTCACGTTCATGCGGCTGCTCATCATCATGGGCATTGCGGCGGTGGCGATGTTTATCATCATCGGGCTGGAATTCGTGGGTGTGCAGCAGATGCATAACCGCTACCTCTACGAAGTCGAGCAGGCGGAAGAGGTCCAGTTCCACATCGAGTCAGTCAGCAAGAACGTTCTGTGGGCGATCGCGGAGCCGCACCACGACGATAAGGTTACATTCAGCAACACGGCGCGGGAGATGATGGCCGAGGCCGATGAACACGCGGCGAATCTGGCAACTGTCTTTACCGATGAAGCGGATCTTGCGGAGCTGGATCGTCTTTCCGCGAAGATCCACGAGGTGGGCCCGGTACTCTTAACGATGATTGCGGAGGGCGCCTCGGAAGACGACTGCTATGCTTATTTTGAAGAATCCTTGAATCCCGCGCTCACGGAATATCAGGCGTTGATTGAGCACATCGTAGAAGAAAGTATCGGGGAAGCGGACAGCATGTACCGCACCGCAACCACGGTCACGATTATTCTGATTGTCGTGGCAGTCATTGTGGCGGCAATCGCAATCATCTTCTTAATCCGTGCGGCAATCATGCTGACGACAGCCATCAAGCAGCCGGTCATGGAGATCGTGAAGGCGGCGAACCAGATGGCGACGGGCGATCTGAACGCGACCATCGGGTACGAATCGGACGACGAGCTGGGCGACATGGCAACCAGTATGCGCAACATGTCCTCGACGCTTTACAGCATTGTGGAAGACTTACAGGATGTGCTCTCGCGCTTAGGCGGCGGCGATTTGATTCACGGCTCCAGGAATCCTGACTGCTACATCGGCGACTTCTTGCCGGTGGCACAGGAAATCCGGAAGTTCCGTGCAAGCCTTGCCAATACCATGGGCGAGATTAAGACCAGTTCCGATCAGGTGTCGCAGGGTGCGCAGAACATGGCGCAGGGCGCACAGGATTTGGCGGAAGGGAGCACCGATCAGTCCGCAAGTGTACAGCAGTTGACAGCCTCCGTTGCAAACGTATTAGAACAGACAGAAACCCTTGCGGAAGCAGCCGGCAACGGCAACCGCATGGCAGGACAGGTTAAGGAACAAGCGGATAT
>JAFSRL010000283.1 GCA_017446125.1 Lachnospiraceae bacterium | reverse complement strand
GGAAAACGTAAGGCGTTGTCGCCGCACGGATTCCGCGGTTCACCGCGCAGGCAAAGCCGCTGTTTGTGTGCGTCGCGATGAGCGTCACTTTCGGAAAATCCTTACGCACGATGTCCGCGGAATTGTCCGTCGAACCGTCATCCACCACGATGACGTCACAGGGAACGGTGCTCTTTTCCACGCTCAAAAGACATTCTCTTAAGAATGCCGCGCCGTTGTAGTTCGGTATGATGACCGTGACCTTTTTTGTGTCCTGTATCCGTTCCATCGTGTTTGCCGTTCTCTTCATTTACATCTGCGGATCGTAGAGGATGCGGTACCCCGCATCACGGATCTCCCTGCACAGGATGAGACTGCGGAGTATGTCCGCAGAGTGCGTCAGGGGGACGGGTGCAGTGACTCGTTCTTCCCCGGAAGAATGAGTCACTGCACCCGTCCCCTCTGACTCACTCCACAACTTCATCAATTCCTCTTCATTCATCAGCGTCAGCTCGTTCAGCCGCTTTTCAAACTCCATCTTCACGACCATGTTGCGCACGTCCACCGCGTCGACGTCCTGCTGCAACACCGCGCGGTGCAAAATCCCGCCGCTGTAGCCCTTCGGCAGGCCCGCATAAATCACCGTTCCGTCCTCTCTCATCGCGCCGCCCGTCACGGTGCCGTTTTCGTCGACAAGCCTTCCGCCCACGGCGCCCACATCGGTCCGCGCGTGAATCGCATCCGGCATGTAGTTCACCCGGTAAAACCCGACATGCGGCAAATCCGTCACGCGTGCCTTCACATTCTTCGCGTCAAGGAAGTTTTGGACCGCGCGGCGTCCCGCGTCATACGCGTACTTCTTACTCGCCGGATTCGCGGCGGTCGAGGACACATGACTTCTCCAGTGATAAAGCACCTTCGGCACATGCACGACGCTTCCTTCGTGCATCTTGAATCCGTAAAGTCCTTCGTCCACCTCCTGCACAAGCGCCTTTAAGGTGCGCTCCTTCGCCGGCGACTCCTTCATGAGCTCCGCGCAGACGCGTAACGTAAAATCAAAATCCTGTGCGCCGTCATAGGCACTGCGCAACAAAAGCTGCTGCGCAAGGTCCGTGCGCACAACCAGAAAATGACAGATATAATTGTTCGACAGGAGATAATCGAAATTGAAGCCCGGCTTGATGTTCGGATCGAAATACTTAAAGCGTCCGGCGTCATCCTCCTCACACTTGTCCTCGTCCGTGTAGATGAGGCCCACCGGATTTAGCATGCGCTTCGGCGGCAGCCCGCCTCCCGCTTTTTTTGAACTGATCAGACGCTCCATGCCGGACTCCGGCAGCGGCAGAAGATGCTCCTTGATTTCATGCACGATTGAGAACAACGCGTCCGGTGTTAAGAGATCGTCGTGATCCAGAAGCCCGACGTAGTCGCCCGTCGCATATTCCAGCGCGCGGTTCGTGTTGTCGGAAATCCCTAAGTTTTCCTTCAGGCGCATGTAATGAATGCGCGCGTCTTCCAGAGAATAGATGACGGAGGCGATGTGTACGCCCGCCTCCTCGTCATCTGTTTCGTTTGCTTTCATCTCCTCCGGCGAGGCGTCCACTAAGATCAGCTCCCAGTTTTCATACGTCTGCGCCGTCACGGACTCAATCATCGCCTGCAAGAAACGCTTCGGTGTTTTGTAGCACGGCACAATGATGGAGATGCGCGGCAGGTAATGCTCCTTTGTCAAATAATCAAACACGTTGTTATCGGACAGCTCCCGCCACGCGGCGTAGGTTTCGCGCTGCTTTTGCAGCTCCTCCTCCGAAGCCGGAACAAAATCGTAGGGCTCCTTCGCCGCGTCCTCCAGCCGCTCTTTGGCAGCGTAATACGCGCTCTTTACGCCGTTGCGTTTCGTATATGAAATTGTCTTTAATACATTGCTGACAATCCCCATGGTTTATGCTGTGGCTATCCTCCCCGGAACCGTTCCCGTTATGATTCGATCGCCTGCTTGACGGCGGCGGTGAGCTTTGCCAAAAGGTCTTCGGCGTCCTCAAGGCTCTTACCCTTGACGCCCATGTAGAACTTGATCTTGGGCTCCGTGCCGGAGGGTCTTGCGCAGCACCACGCATCGTTGTCGAGGGCAAAATAGAGGACGTTCGATTCCGGTAATCCGGTCGAGCTCAAGGCGCCGGTCTGTAAGTTCTTGCATTCGCCGGACTTGTAGTCGCGGAACTCCTCCACCGTCCAGTCGCCGAACTTTTCAGGCGGCGCGGTGCGGAACTTGTTCATGAGCGCTTCAATCTCCGCGGCACCCTCGATGCCCTTCATCGTAATCGAGTACTGGCCTTCCTTGTAGTAGCCGTACTTTTCGTAGATGTCGATCATCGCATCCCAAAGCGTCTTGCCTTCCTTTTTGTAGAAGGCGGCGAGCTCCGAGAGCATCATGACTGCCACAATCGCGTCCTTGTCGCGTGCGTGCGTGCCCACGAGGCAGCCGTAGCTTTCCTCGAGACCGAAGGCGTAGTGGTGCGTGCCGTTCTGTTCAAAGAGCTTGATCTGCTCGCCGATGTACTTAAAGCCGGTGAGCGTTTCGATGTAGGTGCAGCCGTAGTTTTCCGCGATTGCCTTTGCAAGGTTCGTCGTGACGATTGTCGTGACAAAGGCAGGGTCTTTCACCATCGTGTTCGTTGCGGTGCGCTCGCGCAGGATGTACTCCGCAATCAGCATACCACTCATGTTGCCGGTAAAGGCAACGTACTCGCCGGTCCTGGTGTCTTTGGCATAGACACCCAGCCTGTCGGCATCAGGATCCGTCGCCATAACGATGTCCGCGTCCTGCTCTTTGGCGTAGCGCAGGGCATACTCGAATGCTTTCTCGTCCTCCGGATTCGGATAATCGAGCGTCGTGAACTCGGGATCCGGCTCCTCCTGCTCCGGCACGACAAAGACATGCTTGAAGCCCAGCTCGGACAGCACACGCTTGACCGGCATGAGGCCCGTGCCGTGAAAGGGCGTGTAGACAATCTTTAAGTCGCCCGCAGTTGCATCGATCGCGTCCTGGTGGATGATCTGCTTTTTCAGCTCCTCCATGTAGCGGTCGTCGATTGCCTGACCGATGACTTCATAAAGGCCTGCCTTGATTGCTTCGTCTTTCTCCATCGTCTTCACGTCATGGAAGTCCGTAATCGCCTTGACCTCGGAAATGATGCCCTTATCGTGCGGCGGCGTCACCTGTGCGCCGTCCTCCCAGTACGCCTTGTAGCCGTTGTACTCCGGCGGGTTGTGGCTCGCCGTGATCATAACGCCTGCCTGGCAGTGCAGCTCGCGCAGGGCAAAGGACAGCTCCGGCGTGGGCCTAAGCGATTCAAACACGTAGGCCTTGATGCCGTTTGCCGCGAGAGTCAGGGCGGTCTCGTCCGCAAACTCGGGGCTCATCCTGCGGCAGTCAAAGCTGATTGCGACGCCCTTCGCAGCATCGCCGTTCTTTAAGATATAGTTTGCGAGTCCCTGCGTCGCCTTGCGGACCGTGTAGATGTTCATGCGGTTGAGTCCCGCGCCGATCACGCCGCGCAGCCCCCCCGTGCCAAACTCCAGCTCCTTGTAGAAGCGCTCCTCGACCTCGTGGTCATCATCCTTGATTGCCTCTAACTCCGCCTTCGTCGCAGCATCAAAATAGTCGTCCGTCAGCCAGTACTCGAGATTCTTTCTTGCGTCACTCATGTTTACCCTCCATGAACCTGTGCGATTAATAATAAGGTGGCGATTTCACCGCCACCTTACAGTGTACCATAGTTTTATGAGTGTGTCAGGGGGACGGTGTGGGTCAAGGGGACGGGTACAGTGACTCATTTTGAAAAATGAGTCACTGTACCCGTCCTCTTGACTCACTTATGTGGTAAAATAAGACAGAAGCATTTCTGTGCGGAAAGGAAGGTGCCCGATGTTAAACAGAAATGATTTGAACAAAGACAGTTACACCGTGCAGGATATTCTGGCGTTGCCGGAGGGTGAGCGCGCGGAGCTGATCGATGGCGTGTGGTACAACATGGCGGCACCGTCAACAGCACATCAGCGGACCGCCGGTGGTTTATATCGTAAGATTTCTGACTTTCTGGAAAAAAAAGGCGGCGCCTGCGAGGCGTTCATCGCGCCCTTTGCGGTCTTTCTCCATGATGATGATAAAACCTATCTTGAGCCGGACATCAGTGTGATCTGTGATAAGGACAAGATCAAAGAAGACGGTTGCCATGGCGCGCCGGACTGGGTAATCGAGGTCGCCTCGGAATCCACAAGGCAGCGGGACTACCTGGTGAAACTTGTCCATTACAGCAATGCCGGCGTCAGGGAATACTGGATTGTCGATCCGGAGCACAAACGCATCACCGCGTATCACATCGCGGTGGAAGCGATGGACGAGTACACATTTGAAGACATGATCCCGTGCGGACTGTACGAGGATCTGGTTATAGATTTCAAAGACATTCAGCAATTAATCAGGTAGACTGTGTCATCCCTATCTCACTTTGATAACAGAGATGACGGAGGCGTGTGTAGAGCATCATTACACACGCCTCTTTCATCTTTGTATTTTTTCTAAAAACTACTTGACCTGTCGTAGTAGTTATGGTATTTTATATACGACAGACGTACTACGTCTGACGTAGTACGATAGATGAAGTAAGGAGGACCTATGATCAGTTCGGATGTGATACGCGGCTATAACGACACGATCATCCTGTGTCTTTTGCTCGCCGGGCCGTCCTATGGGTACGAAATCTCCCGCAGGATACGCAATACCTCGGAGGAAAAGTACATCATCAAGGAGACCACGCTCTACTCCGCCTTCACGCGGATGGAGAAAAACGGCTTCATCGAATCCTTCTACAAAGAGGATGAGGAGTCGGGCGGCAAGCGCAGAACCTACTACCGGATCACGGACGCGGGGCGTGCATACTACCGCGAGAAGTGTGAGGAGTGGAACCTGACGCAGGATGTGATCGGAAGATTCATTCAGGAATCGTAAGGAGGATAGAAGAACCATGGAGACCATCAAAAACTATTTGGAGAACATGTTCCTGCATCTGCCGGTGACGCCGGAGGTCTTGCGTGCCAAGGCGGAGCTCGCGCAGATGATGGAAGACAAATACAACGAGCTGAAGGCGGAAGGCAAGTCGGAGAACGAGGCGGTCGGCATCGTGATTTCGGAGTTCGGCAACTTAAACGAGCTCGCGGAAGCCCTCGGCATCGAGGAAACGGTACGCGCACAGGAAAGCACGATGGGCGTGCAGGCCGAAGACGGTGTTCATGTCACGACAGACATGGCGCGGGACTACCTCGCTGCCAAGGCATCGAGCGCGAACCGCATCGCCAGTGGTGTCTTTTTGTGCATCGCCTCCCTCATCGGGGCCACGCTCGGGGCGGCGTTTGAGGAGACGCAGAGCTTTGCGCAGGCGATGTCGTTCGGTGTTGCCGCGATGTTTCTCATGATCGGCTGCGGCGTCGGACTCTTTGTCTATTCCGCCACACGCGACAGCATATGGAAAGAGATTGAGCGCGGGCCGGTGCACATGGACTTTAACACCGTTGAATATATCAAGCAGGGCGCGCGGGCCTTTCACCCGACCTATACGCTCTATCTCACGCTCGGGGTGGTGCTCTGTGTCGTGAGTTTTGTTCCGGCAGCCGTCATCAGCATCCTGCTCGAAGGGACGGACAACGTTTCTCCACAGGGCGCGGACCCGGAGATCCTCGCGGGCGCGTTACTGTTCTTCCTTGTCGGGCTCGGCGTGATGTTCATCGTCATGGGAAGCGTACGCAAGGATTCCTACGGCAGGCTCTTGCGCTCCGGCGGCAAAACAATCGCGTTACTGGCGGATGAGGACGATGAAGACCTGCGCAGCCTGACACCCACGGGCCGTCGCGTGATCAGCGTCTACTGGCCGACGGTCACTTGCATCTATTTAATCTGGAGCTTTTTAACCTTTGACTGGCACATCACCTGGATCATCTGGCCCATCGCCGCCGTGTTCTCAAGAGTGCTGAAAGCCATCTTCTTAAAGGAGGAAGTATTATGAAGGGAAAGCGCGCTTACCTGATTGCCATCTGGTCCGTGACCGCGGTCTGCGTCGTCCTGGGCACGATGCTCCACATTGTCTCGCCCTTTGACCACCTTCTGTTCGGGCAGGCCAAAGAGACTGCGGCCAACCTGCAGAATACGAGCACCGGTTTTTCAAAAACGGATGCCTTTCACACGATCGAGATGGACATCACGGTCAGTAACATCACAATCAAAACGGGCGATACCTACGGGATCTCGATCACAGAAAAAAACGGAAACAAAAACATTCCCACGTGGGAGATACAGGACGATACGCTGCGTGTACAGCAGCTCACACGCCTGCGCAAGACCGGAATCTTTATGCTCGGATCAAAAAAGGATTCCAAGTTTGACGTGAGCGTAACGGTGCCGGAAGGGACTGTGCTCGAGGGGATCCGGATTGACAGCGGTACGGGTAATATCCGGCTGGACGGCATCACGGCGGATGCGGTTCATGTGGATGGCGGAACCGGGAGCGTCACGGCATCTTTGGCCGCTGCGCCGCAGGATGTACGGATTGACTGCGGAACCGGTGAGGTCGCGCTGACGCTGCCCGGTGCGCGGGAAGACTATGGATTTCAGATGGACTCCGGCACCGGCCGCCTGCGGGTGGGAGAGGACACCTACCGACATGAATACAAGTCTGACCACGCGGATGATGCCGCACACGTAATCCGCATCGATACCGGAACGGGGGATGTGACGGTGAAGTTTGAATAGTGAGTCAAGGGGACGGGTACACTGACTCATTTTTCAAAATGAGTCAGTGT
>JAFSRL010000034.1 GCA_017446125.1 Lachnospiraceae bacterium | reverse complement strand
CTCAACTGGCTAAAAGCATACGTACCGGACCTGGATGTCACGGACAGGGAGTTCACCGACGCGATGACACTCTCCGGCACCAAGGTCGAGGGACATACACGCTTAGACAAAAACCTTGAAAAGATCGTGATCGGACAGATTAAGGAGATCAAGCCGCATCCCGACGCGGACAAGCTCGTCGTCTGCCAGGTCGATATCGGCAGCGAGACCTTACAGATCGTGACGGGTGCAAAAAATATTAAGGAAGGCGAAAAGGTTGCGGTCGTAACGGACGGCGGCAAGGTCGCGGGCGGCCACGACGGAGGACCGCTTCCGGAGGACGGCATCGCAATCAAGGCCGGGAAGCTCAGGGGTGTCGAAAGCTACGGCATGATGTGCGCCATCGAGGAGATGGGGCAGGATGCCCACCTCTTCCCGCATGCGCCCGAGGACGGCATCTACATCGTTGAAGAGGACGCGGAGATTGGCGCGGACGCGATCGAGGCACTCGGGCTTCACGATTCCGTATTTGAATTTGAAGTGACGTCGAACCGCGTGGATTGCTACAGCATCTTAGGCATCGCCCGCGAGGCGGCGGCGACCTTTGATAAGAAGTTTGTCCCGCCGGTCGTGGAGCTTCATGAAACTGCCGAAAAGGCAAGCGACTATATCTCCGTGGAGGTCGTGGACAAGGACCTGTGCCCGCGTTACTGCGGCAGGGTCTGTACGGACATCACGATTGCGGAATCGCCGAAGTGGATGCAGGAGCGCCTGCGTGCCGCCGGCATCCGTCCGATCTCAAACCTGGTGGATATCACCAACTATGTGATGCTCGAGTACGGCCAGCCGATGCATGCCTTTGACCTCTCTACCGTCGCGGGCAACAAGATCATCGTCAAGCGTGCCGCGGACGGTGACAAGTTCATCACGCTTGATGGGCAGGAGCGGACACTCGATCACGATGTGCTGATAATCTGTGATGCGGAAAAAGAGATTGGCATCGCAGGCATCATGGGCGGTGAGAATTCGATGATCACGGACAGTGTTAAGACCGTTCTCTTTGAGGCGGCGACCTTCAACGGTCCCAACATCCGCAAGAGCGCCAAGCGCATCGGCTTACGAACCGATTCCTCCTCGTTTTTTGAAAAGGGTCTTGACCCTGCGAATGCGGAGGCGGCCGTCAACCGTGCCTGCCAGCTCGTGGAGGAGTTAAACTGCGGCAAGGTAACTGCGGGCATCGTGGAGGATTCCATGCCGTTAAAGACACCGGTCAAGATTGCGTTCACGCCGGAGCGCATCAACGCGTTTTTGGGCACCGACATTCCGGCGGATGACATGCTCACGATTTTTGAAAAATTAGAGCTTGTTTATGACAAGGCGACGAATGAGGTGACGGTACCTTCTTTCCGCCAGGACGTCTTACAGATGGCGGACCTTGCGGAAGAGGTGGCGCGCTTCTACGGCTATGATAAGATACCGACGACTTTGCCCAAGGCGAGCGCCACGACCGGCAAGAAGACCTTCCAGATGGAGATTGAGGAACGCGCACGCGCGGCAGCCTTTGACTGCGGATTTTCCGAGGCGTATTGCTATTCCTTCGAGAGCCCGAAGGTCTTTGACGCGCTCATGTATGACGAAAGCGCTCCCGAGCGGAAAGCCATTAAGATTGCGAACCCTCTGGGCGAGGATTTCTCCATCATGCGTACGGTGCCGGTGAACGGCATCCTGACGAGTCTTGCGACCAATTACAACCGGCGCAACAAGAACGCGGCGTTGTTTGAAATCGGAAACATCTATCTGGCAAAAGAGCTGCCCTTAACAGAATTGCCGGATGAGCGCAAGCAGCTCACGCTTGGCTTCTACGGTGACGGAGATTTCTATACGATGAAGGGGGCGGTCGAGACCTTCTTAGAAAGCATCGGGATGGATTATGATTTGAACTTTACGCCGGATGCCGGCATTCCCTTCCTGCATCCGGGACGTCAAGCATGTGTTTCCTTTAAGGATGATGCGATCGGTTACCTCGGTGAGGTGCATCCGGAGGTCTGCGATAACTATGAGATCGGAACCCGTGCCTACCTCGCGGTGATTGACATCCCTGCACTGCTTGCACACGCGTCCTTTGACCATATCTATCAGGGAATCGCACGCTTCCCGGCGGTGCCAAGAGACATCTCGATGGTCGTGCCAAAGGATGTGCTCGCAGGTCAGATCGAGGCGATGATCAAACAGCGCGGCGGCAAGATCTTAGAAGCGCTGTCCCTCTTTGATGTCTACGAGGGCGAGCAAATCAAGGAAGGGTTCAAGTCGATGGCGTATACCTTAACCTTCCGTGATAAGGAGCGCACGCTGAAGGATGAGGATGTGAGCGGCGCGATGAAGAAGATCCTGAACGGGCTGGAGAGCTTGGGAATCGAACTGAGAAGTTGATGATAACGGGGAGACGGAAAATCTTCATGACAGTGACAGTGACCGCGCTCGCAGGGTGGATTCTTGCGGGCGCGGTTTTTGCTGACTCCATCGCCGGTACGGAGCATGCGGACGAGCTGCATGGCACGAATCAAAATGATGTCATCAACGGCGGTGCGGGAAGCGACTATCTCTTCGGCGCAGCCGGGGACGATGTGATTTACGGCGAGGCCGGCAATGACGTACTGCACGGGGACGACGGAAACGATACACTCTTCGGCGGGCCCGGAAATGATGACATGAACGGCGACGCGGGGGATGACTACCTTGACGGCGGTGAGGGGCGCGATTACTACCGCGGCGGTGCGGGCAACGATGTGATGCGTCTGGATAAGTATGACTATGTGATTGACGGCGGCGGGGAAGGCATCGATGTG
>JAFSRL010000282.1 GCA_017446125.1 Lachnospiraceae bacterium | reverse complement strand
GTCCCTTTTGTCATCTAACTGCTCAAATACTCATACTCCTGCATCAGCTCCTTAGGCACGTCCACGCCGTCCGTCTGCATGCGCTTGATGAGCCCCGCCAGCGGGCGGCGCTTGTTCGACGACTGCGTGTTGTACTTCTTGATGAGCTCGCGGAACTGCGGGTTGTCCTCCATCTTCTCCCGCATCTCCTTCGGGAAGGGGCAGAAGGTAAAGAGAATCTCCCGCGCGACCTTATTCAGGCGCGGGCTGCCCTCCGCCTCGTAATTGATGTAGGTGACGTAATCCGCGATGAAGAAATTCTTGTAGTTGTTCGAGAACTTCTTCAACTGCATCCTGACCTTCTCCTTCATCTCCTCGGAGAGCGAGTGATTCTTCTTGAAGAACTGCAGATAATCGCAGTAGTACGCGGTGAGCGACGGATCCGTAACGTCGTTCCAGTGGATGCCCTGCTCCGTCTTGCACATCTCCCAGCGGAAGTCACCGCAAAGCTTCAACACCGCATCCTCCAAGTTGTCAATAAAGAAGGCAGGCAGAAGCATTCTCGCGGGCGTCGAGCGGTTCTTGCCCTCAATCTCCTGCCAGAGGCTCCCGCGGCTGCCGGTCACCGGCATCAGAATAAAGTACGGCGTGATGATGTCGTTCAAAAAGATCTGGTTGATGCCAAGCCCCGGATTCGAGTAGCTCTTCTGCCGCGAGAACAGTCCGAAGTCCACCGAGCGGAACTTGTTCAACACCTCGTTCAAAATCGCAGGCGTCAAAAACGCCTTGTTCATGGGACGAATGAGGTTTAACTTATCAAAGACCGGCACAAAGCCCGCGGCGTTGCCGAAGGTGACACGGCACCCCAGGGCAAAGAGATTCTTCGCCTCGAACAAGAACCTGTCCCGTCCGCTTTCCATGAGCTCGTCCATCTTCTCCTGCGTGATCTCGCCCATCGTCTTTTGCTCCCGCAGGTAGGTCGGGTAGTCCTGGTCGAATTCGTTGCGGGAGGGCTCGACCTTTAAATCGTAAATCATGTTGAGCCACTCATACGCGCTCACGACCTTGCCCTCCGGGTCCGGGCTGTAATTGTGCAGAAGCGAATACAGCATCGAGGTGTTTTCCTCGCCCGCCAAGACCTCGTCGACAAAGCCGAACTGCAGCATCATCTTGACCTCGGAGGGCACCACGTCATGGGATTCCCTCGTCTTTAAGAAGGCTGCGTTGTAAATTTCATAATAGTGCTTGCTTAAGTTGCGGCGGAAGACTCTTCCGTCGTCCGAGGAATCGTAGCGCTTTTCGTTTTCGCGGAATTCCAAAACCGCCTTCCGGAAGGCTTCTGTCGTTTCCGGACTTGCTTCCGCGTAATTCAAAATGGTTTCCAAAGCGTCCTTGATTTCGACGGCCGCTTCGGCGCCGCCCGCTGCACGCTCCCGTTCCACCGCCTTTGCGTGCATGGTCTGGAATTCCGAGGTGAACGGGGAGGCATCCATTTTGAGCTGCTCCTCGTACTCCTGCAACTGCGAGCAGCTTACCGCGACCGCATCGTAGAAACGCGCGGTGAACATCACGGTACCGGTCGCGATTTCGGGGCTCAAGGCGTACACGTTCTTGCGCATGAGCTCGCTGTTTTGCAACAGCGCCTGCAGGTAGTAGATTTCCCACTCCTGGATGTTCTCTTCCATGTCCGGCGTCTGCAAGCTCTTGATGCCCTCGAAGCTCTTGGGGAACTCGCCGCAGCTTGCGCACAAATCCGGATACGCCGCGTAGTCCTCCATAATCTTCGCGTGCGCCTCCATCGCCTCGGAGAACTTGTTGCTCCTGGCGAGGATGGTTTCGCAGGCAAGCCGGACACACTCCGCCGCAAGCACCGGAGCGCTCTTTGCGTTCGCGCCGATGATCTTCGCAATGTCCGCATCGGTCTTATAAGCATATTGCATGACCTGGACGTCCTCCAAGGCCCTATAGCTGAAGTGGCAGGGGGTTCCCGCTTTTTCCGCAAGCCCTAAAATTGCGCCGGTCTTTGCGACCACGCTGAAAAGCCCGTTCGAAATCTCGACGCTGCCCTTGGCTAAGATTTCGATGAAATCCGCCGTGTCGCGCCCGAGGGTATGAAATACTTCGCCTTTTTCATATTTCGCAAGTGCCATACGTCTATTATGAACCTCTATGCGGTTTCCTTCAAGCAATAATCGTCGTTTATGACAATAATCCGCGTAGGATTGACGGTATTACGATAATATTATACCGAAATATCATCTGCTCCGCTGATGTGTGTCTTGCTGTAGAGAATGACGGTGTCGCCTTCCTTAAATTCCATGCCGCCGTTCGGGAACAGGACGCGGCCGTTTCGTTTCACGGTCACGATCATCGTCTGGCGGGAAAGATCTAAGTCCTTTAAGCGCCGCCCCACCCACTTGCTGTGAGGACCCAAAACGATTTCCTGCAAGTCCACGTGCTGGTCGTCCGAAAGCGGCTCCGCGCCCAGAATCAATGTGTCGTCCTGTTCAAGCAACACCTTTCCGCGCGGCACAATCATGTCCTTACCCCTGCGGATGGCAGCGATGATGATGCCGCCGGGCAGTCCCAATTCCTTCACGGTCTTTCCGATCCAAAGGTCTTCCGCGGACAGCTTAATCTTGATGAAGTTTAAGTCATCCTCCTCGATGATTTCCGCTTTGCGCTTTAGGGCGGCATACTGCTCCACGAAGCCCGCGCTGATGATACCGGTCGGGATGGCGACAAGCCCGACACCCAAAAACGTCAGGACAATGCTGAAGAATTTCCCCAAAGCGGTCACGGGATAAATGTCGCCGTAGCCCACGGTCAACAGCGTCGACACCGCCCACCAGATGCCGGAGAAGGCATTCTTAAAAACCTCGGGCTGCGCGTCGTGCTCCAGCGAATACATGCAAAGAGACGCCGCGAGCATCAGCACCAGAATAATGAAAACGGAAGAAATCAATTGCTGCCGCTTTGCCTTCAACACGCCCGTGATGACATTGATGGCGTCATAATACGCATTGATGCGAAACAGGCGGAAGATTCTGATTAAGCGGAACAGGCGGAAGGCAACCGCACCCTGCGGAAAAAAGAACGGCAGGTAGTACGGCAGAAAGGAGAACAGATCGACCAGTCCCGTAAACGAAAGCACATACGTCAAACGCGCCTTTGCGGGGGAAAGCTTCGGGCGTAAAAAGTCCGCGCAAAAAAGTCGCAGG
Organism: Lachnospiraceae bacterium; assembly: GCA_017446125.1. Lineage (GTDB taxonomy): Bacteria > Bacillota > Clostridia > Lachnospirales > Lachnospiraceae > Butyrivibrio. The sequence continues at coordinate 1,801 of JAFSRL010000282.1, read as the reverse complement.
ACAAAATCAACCAGAAAGAAGAACACCGTCACCGCCTCGATGACGGAAAAAATTGCGCCGTAAGAAGCGCTTAACGCATCAAACGTGGAAAGAAACAATACGGTGATGTTAAGTAAGAGCATCGCGGCGGAGAAGAAATCATACGCGCGGCTTACCGCGTCGTCGCTTGCCCCGACCTCCACGATTTCGTAAAGACGCTTTCTTGTCATGCCTTACGCACCCTTCGTTTCCAGCACCTTCAAAATAAAGTCATAGGTGCGCTTTACGCTCGCAATACTAAGGCGCTCCTGCGGCGTATGGATGTCAAACATATCAGGCCCAATCGACACTGCGTCTAAGTTTTCAATCTTTCCTGCGAGCAGCCCGCACTCGACGCCGGCATGCACCGCCACCACCTCGATGTCCTTTTGGAAGAGCTCCTTGTAAACCTTAATCATCTTCTCGCGCAGGGGGGATTCCTTCTTGAATTCCCACGCGGGATACTCGCCCTTTCGCATGACCTCCGCACCCAGGGCCTTTGCAATCCACTCGCACTTCTTCGCCATCGCGTCGTAGGCGCTGCCCACACTCGAGCGCAGCGCATAGTGCAGCGTCAGCTTGATTGCATCCGTCTCGATGATCCCTAAGTTCAGGCTCGTCTCGACCATTCCCTCGATGTTGTCGCTCATGCGCAGAATGCCGTTCGGCAACGCGGTGATGAGCGTAAGCACCGCCTTCGTGGACTCCGCGGAAAGCGCGCTCTTGTTCTCCGGAAGCAAAAGCACATCATCCGGCGCTTCATGTACCTCAATCGTGATGTCAGGATCCGCCTTTACATACTCCTCCCTGTACGCCTCCTGCGTGCGCAGAAGAGCATCCTTAAACGAAGAGAGACTTCTGCCCGGCAGCGCGATGAGTGCCGTGGTCTCTCTGGGGATGGCGTTGTCCTTGCCGCCGTTGTTGATAGAGAGGATGCGGAACGGCACTTCGGCGTACGCCGCGATGAGTGCCTGCGCTAAGACAAGCACGGCATTTGCGCGTCCCTTGTTGATTTCAATGCCGGAGTGGCCGCCCATGAGGGAGTGCACATGTACCATAACGGGCAGCATCGCCTCCGCCTCGGGAGAGGTCTCGCGGATCAAGGGCAGGGTGACGGTGAGTCTACCGCCGCCGGCGCAGCTTGTCAAAAGCTCGCCCTCTTTTTCCGAATCGATGTTGAGCAGGGTGTGCCCCTTCAGATTTGACAAGTCCACGCCTCTTGCGCCGTCCATGCCCACCTCTTCCGAGACCGTGATGACGCACTCCAGGCGCGGGTGCTTGACAGTGTCAGAGGCAAGAATCGCTAAGATGTATGCTACGGCGATGCCGTCGTCGCCGCCCAAGGTCGTGCCCTTTGCGTGTAAGAAATCGCCCTCGACGACGAGGTCCAGCCCCTCCTTCGTCATGTCCTTGTTGCAGGAAGAAATCTTCTCGCAGACCATGTCCATGTGACCCTGCAGGATGACGGGCTCCTCGTTCTCATACCCTTTGGTGGCTTCCTTGATGATGATGACGTTGTAAAGATAATCCTGCTTCGCCTCAAGGTGATGCTCGAAAGCGAATTTCATCAGATAATCGCTGATGGCTTTTTCCTGATAGGACGGTCTGGGAATTTTGGAAATTTCCTCGAAATAATAAAAGACGTCGTTCGGTTCGAGATTCTCTAATATGCGCATGTGGTATACCCTCCTTATACACTCATATAAGTATACCACAAGATGACAAAAGGGACGGGTCCGAATGTCACCTGTTATCCAAGGTGAAATTCGGACCCGTCCCTTTT
>JAFSRL010000281.1 GCA_017446125.1 Lachnospiraceae bacterium | reverse complement strand
TACGTTCTTAAAGTTCACAAAGATGCCCTGCGCGGTCTCGGGACGTAAGTACACGGTGTTTTTGGCGTCCTCCGTCACCCCCTGGAAGGTCTTGAACATTAAGTTGAACTGGCGGATGTCCGTAAAGTTGTGCTTGCCGCAGTTCGGGCAGGGCACGCCGTGCTCCTTGATGAAGTCCTTCATCTTGTCATTGCCCCAGCCGTCGACCGTGCTCTCCAAAGCAATCTCCTGCTCTTTCGCATAATCCTCGATCAGCTTATCCGCACGGAAGCGCTCGTGACACTCCTTACAGTCCATTAACGGATCGGAAAAGCTCGCGAGGTGTCCCGACGCCACCCAGGTCTGCGGGTTCATTAAGATCGCGCAGTCCACACCCACGTTGTAGGGCGACTCCTGCACAAACTTCTGCCACCAGGCGCGCTTGACGTTGTTCTTCAGTTCAGCGCCCAGGTTCCCGTAATCCCAGGTATTCGCAAGCCCGCCGTAGATTTCCGATCCCGGATAGATAAATCCCCTGTTCTTGCACAGGATCTGAATTTTGTCCATTGTTTTGTCTTCGCGTTTCATAGCCTCTCCCTTCGGTAATAAATTTCCGCTTTCGTTTATTCTTCCATCGTAATCATCGCCGGCAATACCGCCGCTTCCCCGATAAACGCTTCCTTTTCTCCAATCAGTTCCACGCCGTCAGACGCTGACGCAATTTTCTTTGCCGTGCGCACATGCACCGACTCCGACACCGTCACCTGATTCCCCTCAACCTGCAGCACCACACGGTTAAACGCCGCGTAGTCCTCCGGCGCCATGTACTCCATCACAAGACGCACTGTTCCCTTATCCGCCTTGCACTCCGAGAGCTTCACGCGGTCCTCACCCTGCCGTAAGTTATACGCGCCGGCCTCTTCCTCCACCTGCGCCTTCAGCTCCTCGACATCATAGTAGTCCGCTTCGAAGTCCTCCACGACAACACTCGTCACCGACCCGTCATCGTTTAAAACAATGGTCGTGACATCGATTGCGCTGACACTTCCGCAGCCGGCGGTCGCCGAAAGGAATACGCAAAGCAAAGCGGTAATCCCCGCACGCGCCATCTTCTTCCTGTTCAAGTTCGTCATTCTTAAGCCCGTAAACATAATATATTAGTATACCATACCCCCGCCTTACGCTTCCACTGTTTCCAGCATTTGCAGACTCTTTAACGGTCTGTCGATGAATCGCCTGCGAAGCCTTACACAAAAGCGGTCAAGCTCCTCTAACACCGTATCGGAAACCGTGAAGGTGTAGAGCTTTTCTATGGGTGCCGTCTCGATGAAATGCACACTGTAAACCGTAGCGGCATCAAGCTCCTGCGGCTCCATGTCAAGCCCGGGATACTCGCCCTCCACCATCAACGCCTTTAATTCAAAAATGATGCGCACCAGTCTTTTATCAATGCTGCTTGCGGACAGGGCACGCAGCGACTGGTACAGAAGCTTCAAAAGCATCTTGTCCTCGTTGTTTTCCCTTGTGTAGTAATCCGCGAGCTCCAAAAAAAACATCCCGTAGCAAGCCGCGTCCAAATCCGTGCGCAGCTCTTCAAAGTAATTATCAATCTGGGCGTCCGTCAAGTAATAGGAAGACTTGCCCGCCACCAGGGAAAAGGTTCCGAAGCTGAAGGGCTCCGTCGCTGCGGACAACGAAGACGTCACGCGCCTTGCCCCGCGCGCGAAGGCATTGACCTTTCCCTGCTCAATCGTAAAGAGCGTCACGCGCTTGTCTGTCTCCCCGGCAGTCTGTGACAGCAGCACCATGCCGCGCACAAAAATCCGTTCACTCATCTTCTGCCCGCCCGGTATCCGAAGCCGTTTAACATCGCTGGATTGTCCTTCCAATCCCTGCGCACCTTCACAAAGATTTTCAAAAAGACCTTTGTTTCCAACAGCTTTTCAATGTACTTCCTCGCATCGGCGCCAATCCGCTTCAACATCGCACCGCCCTTTCCGATCACGATGCCCTTGTGCGAATCCTTTTCACAGATGATTGTCGCCTCGATATCGACCAGACCGTCATCGCGTCCTTCGCGTTCCCGCATCCGCTCAATCGTCACCGCGATGCCGTGCGGCACTTCGTCCTTTAAGTTACGCAGCGCCTTTTCCCGTATGATTTCCGCAACGATGTCGCGCTCCGGAAGATCGGTCAACGTGTCCTCTTCATAAAACGGCGGTCCGTACGGAAGCATTTGTTTGATCTTACCTAAGAGCGCATCGGTGCCGATGCCCTTCAACGCGCTCACACTGTACGCCTCCGCAAAGGAAGCCTTTTCGGCGAACGCCGCCTTTACCACGTCAAGACGTTCCTCGGTAACCTGATCCGCTTTGTTGATGATGAGCAGCACCGGCTTTAAGCTCTTTTCCAAAAGCTTAATGACGCGCTCCTCCTTTTCGCCGATGTAAGGGTCCGGCTCCACGAGCCAAAGAATCACGTCCGCGTCGTTTAAGACACTCGTCGCCTCCTGCATCATAAAGTCGCCCAGCGCGGTCGTCGCCTCATGAATGCCCGGCGTGTCGAGAAAAACCATCTGCGCCTCGTCGTCCGTATAGACGGTGAGGATTCTGTTTCTGGTGGTCTGCGGCTTCGCGCTCGTAATCGCGACCTTGAACCCGATCAGGCGGTTCATTAACGTGGACTTTCCCACATTCGGCCGCCCGATGAGCGCGATGTATCCGGACTTAAACTCGTCTTCCTTGCTCATACCGCGATCAACTGCTCCACCTTGTCAAAGAGTTCTTTTTTCTCCTCCACCTTCACGGCGCTCCCGACAACGGCGAGGCTCTCATCCGCAAGGAAGGCATCGATGTAATCCGCAAGCGCGTGAATCGTTTCCTCGTTCACGTTCATCAGTTCCTCGCGCTCCTTCTGCAGCATCTCCATCGACACGTGCGAAAGATACGCGCTCATCCCGTACGCGCCCTTGCCCGCGGGCGTCTTGGGCATGTCGAGTTCGCTTAACGCACCGATCACGTATTTCAGTGCCGCGCGCTCATCGACCTGCAGTGCACGGATATACGCCGGTGCGTCTTCAAACACCTCAATGCTGCGTGATAAGTGCGGGTCGCGGAAGGTCGTGAAGTACGCGTCACCCGTTCTTGCAAACGCGCTCCCGCAGCCGTACGCGCCGCCCTTGACGCGGATGTTGTTCCACAGATAATCGTATCCCAAAATCACCTTCAGCACGCGCAGCGCACCGGTAAAGGGATGCCCCTTCTTTAAGAAGTTTCCGGCGCGGCACACATACTGCACCTGACCGCCCGTCATAAAGGCTTCCTTCCTGTCCTTTGCATGGAAGACAATTTCACCCGTACGCGCAGGCGCTTTATGCAACGCGCCCGCAAAGGAAGTGATTTCCTCTTCGATGCCTTCATACATTTCCTCGTTCCCCGTGACGTCCACAAGGAGGGATGCGCTGTTAAAAATGACAGAAGCCAGCTCCTTCAAATTTGAAACGATCTTGTCGCTTTTTCCTTCCTCGAGCTCCTTCGCCACGCGCTCCAAATTCCTTAACGCGCTGACACCCGTCACGCGCTCCGTCAAAGCGGCCTGCGCCGAAAAATGAGAGAGCGAACGAAGGGCTGCCGTCTGGGAGCCGGCGGAGGAAAGTGCCGCGCTCATCTGCGCCTTCACCTCGTCGACGATTTCCTTTAAGCGCTTCACGTCATCCCACTTCGTGGTCATTAGGATTTCTTCCGCAAGCCGGAAAGCCTCCGCACGGTTTTCTCTTAAGACCTTCACCAGCACCTCGAACCTGGGCTCGAAGACCTCCGGCTGCAACGCACTCGGATAATTGCTTAAGGACGCGGAAAAGCCGCCGGTCTTTAAGAAGATTTCATTGTTTAATTCCGCGTAGCTGTAGTGCTTTGTATCCAGCATTCCAAGTGCCGCCTTAAAGAGGACCAGGGAATCGACAAGGTCATCCGGCAGCGCACTCACGTCGAAGCTGAAATTCAGGTACACGATGCCGTTTGTAAAGAAGTCATGGAACAGCACCGGTGTTGTTCCTGCCGTGCGTTCCTCGTATTTGAATTCCTCCGCGGTCTTTTTTAAGTCTTCCATTTTCAAAAGCGGAATGCTGTTTAATTCCTCCTGCGTGGGCTCCTCTTCCTGATAAGCGCGCAGCGCCTTTGTATCGTCGATGATCTCTTTGATTTCCTCCTTCGACATCGCCGCCTTCTTTTTCTCAAGCGCCTCCTTCAGCTCCGCTTCCTTTTGCATCGCAAGACGCGCCTTCGGCTCCAAAACAAACACCGTGCGGTGCGGATTGTCGAGAAGGTAGGTCTTTGTGAGCTCCTCGAAATAGCCCTCGTTCACCTTCTTCTTTAAGGAAGCGAAGGTGGCGTTTGCCTCGATGTGATTCCATGCGCTTTGATCGTCATGCAGCCAGGAGTCAAGCATCTGCAGTCCGTACGCAAGCCCGCGCGGGAACCGTCCGTAGTCCGCTTCCCGGTACTGGAACTCCTCGACGTTCAGGGCAGCCATTAAGGTCTTTTTGTCGATTCCCTCGTTTACGACCTTCGTCAATACTTCCTTAATCGTTTGAAGGAATTCTTCTTTCTGGTCGCTTGACGCGTTCTTTGCAATCACGGAAAAGATGGGCTGCTTTAATTCACTCGAATAAGAGGAATACACATCCTCGCCGATGCCCTTGTCAATGAGCGCCTGCTTCAATACGGCGCCGGGTGCGGAGCACAGCGCATAATCAAGCGTCGAGAAGGCGATGTAACGCTCTTTGTCAAAGCAGTCCGCAAGCTTCACGTTATAGCTTAAGAAGGTGCCGTTCTCCTCTTCCGCCTCATCCAGACAGGAGTAGGTTTTCACCAGCTCCTTCGGTTCGGTGAAGTCCTTTTGCATTTGCACCTCGGAGTCCGGCTCCATCCGTTCAAACTTCGAAAGGTAGGCTTCGTCGATGTAGGTCAACTGCTCCGCCATATCCATGTCGCCGTACAGATAGATGTAGCTGTTCGACGGATGATAGTAGCGCTTGTGGAAGTCGAGGAAATCTTCATAGGTCAGATTCGGAATTTCATCCGGATCGCCGCCGGATTCAATCCCGTAGGTCGTATCCGGAAACAGGGAGTGCTTGATGTAGCGCTCCAACACCTCGTCCGGGGAAGAAAAGGCACCCTTCATCTCGTTGTAGACAACGCCGTTGATTTTCAACGCGTCGTCTTCGTTCTCCATTTCATAGTGCCAGCCCTCCTGCATGAAGATCTTTTCCTCGCGGTAGATGTTCGGATAAAACACCGCGTCAAGATAGACATGCATGAGGTTGCGAAAGTCCGCGTCATTGCAGCTCGCAACCGGATACACAGTCTTGTCGGGATAGGTCATCGCATTCAAGAAGGTGTTTAAGCTGCCCTTGATGAGCTCCACAAACGGGTCCTTCAACGGAAAATCCTTTGATCCGCACAGCACCGTGTGCTCGACAATGTGCGCAACCCCCGTCGAATCAAAGGGCGGCGTACGGAACCCGATATAGAAAACCTTGTTGTCGTCGTCGTTGGACAACAACGCGATGTGCGCCCCGGTCTTTTTGTGGCGCAATAGATAAGCGTCCGAGTTTAAATCTTTGATCGGGCGCTCCTCAATAATTTCGTAAGCACTTACCTGGTTCAAGTCAAATGTTCTTTTCATGGGGTTTAATATCTTTCCTCCTTACAAGTTCTCATCATAAAATCAAAATCAAAAATCAAATCCCTCCGTGTTGGACGTCCCCTGCGCAAACGGCGGCATGGGCGGAAGCTGCGGTAAGGGCATCGTCTGTCCCATCATCGCGGGATTCATGTTAAGCCCCTGCACTGGTCCCATCACCGGCGTTCCGGGCGGCGCCATCATGGGGGCACCCATCACGGGACCTCCCATCATAGGAGCGCCGTTTTGCGGCATCGCCGGTCTTCCCATCATGGGAGCGCCCATCACGGGGCCTCCCATGGGAGTCTGCATGGGTCCCTGCACGGGCACGCCCATGGGCACCCCCATCACGGGCCGCATCTGCATTTGCTGCATCTGCTGCATCTGCATCCCCTGGAAGCCTGCCTCCGGTATGCGCATCTGTGCGGCATACGGAATGCCCTGCCGGTCAAGCTGCTCCATGTGTTCCAAACGGTCAAGCGCCGTCATCTTCTCATTCTTTTGTCTTGCGGGAACGTCGTCCATCTCCTCCGTCAGGGCGAGCTCTTTTAAGCGCTCCATGGCGGAAAGCGGCTTTTTGCGCAGCTTCTTTTGCTCCGCCTTCGCCGCATCCTGCGGATAGACCTCGGTCGGCTTCACGTCGTCAAAGGCATCCTCCGCGCCGTCCTCCGCAATCACGGCTTCCGCGAGCAGCTCCTCCGCTTCGAAGCGGTCGTTTTCAAGCTGCTCCCGCATTCTCGTCACAACGTCGGAAGGATCGTCGAGGTCGATGATGCGCTCCTTGAACGCCTTGACATCTGCCTTCACGGCAGGGTCGATGGCGCTGTGTGACACACCTTTCTCATCACGGATGCCGGTGTCTTGTTGCACGCTTTCCTCCGGATTGCGGAAGAGCTTGCTGCTCGTGAACGGGACGGGAGATTTCCGCTCCGGTGCTTTCACCGCCGAAAGGTTGGCGGTTTCCTCGATTTTCTTACTATCCGCCAACTTCTCAGGTGCTTTCACTACAGAAAGGTTGGCGGTTTCCTCGATTTTCTTGCTTTCCGCCAACTGCTCCGGTGCTTTCACCCCTGAAAGGTTGGCGGTTTCCTCAGTTTTCTTGCTTTCCGCCAACTGCTCCGGTGCTTTCACCCCTGAAAGCTTGGCGGTTTCCTCCATTTTCTTGTTTTCCGCCAACTTCACCGCCGGATATTCTCTTGTATCCTGCGAAACGGTAGTGGCCTGTGTTGCCTTCGCAGCAGCTTCCTTCGCGGCAGTTTCTCTCTCGGCAGCTTCCTTCGCCGCCCTTGCAACCTCTTGAAGTCTTGCAGCCTCTTCTTCCTGCGCGACTCTTTTTGCTTCTTCCTCCGCTCTTCTTGCTTCCTCCGCGGCACGCTGCGCTTCCTCCGCTGCTCGCCTTGCTTCTTCGGCCTCCGCCGCCTTATCCCGCATGGGCGGAATGTACACCTTGTCGCGTGTGCGCACATCCTTCCCCGCGGCCGCGCTTTCCTTCACTTCCAGAATCTTCTCGCGTAAGTCATCCACCGCTTCCTTGAACGCGGCGCCCTCATACGGATTCTTCCCGTCAGTGTCCGCGCCCTTCCCCGCGATGCGCTTTAAACCGCGGTACTGATAGGCACGGTTGCTCGCACGCTCTAACACCTCCGGAGCCGTATATTGCAGCCACGGCATGCGCCGAAGAAGCTCCTCCGACTCGCTCTCGTCCTCGTAGTCGTCCTCCGAAACCTCATCGTGCACATCCTTGCGCAACTGCCTGGCAACCTCGTCCATCTCGTCCGGATCGTCACGGGTGACGCGCATGTGCACGCCGCCCATCTGTCTGCGGATGCGCTCCTCTTCCTCTTTTTCCTTGTCGGAACCGGAGGAATTCATCACAAAAGAACCGGACAGCTCCATGTTCGCCGCCCGATCCCGTTCAATCTCCGCTCTTGTCTTCCTGCGCTCGCTCATCCGGTTTTCGTTTCCTTAATCCTCGTCCCAGTTGTGATAAACCGCCTGCACGTCATCGTCGTCATCGAGGAGGTCTAAAATCCGCTGAAGATACTTCACGTTGTTTTCGTCCGTTACCTCCACATAGTTTTGCGGAATCTTTGTAATCTCCGCGCTGACGCTTGCAATCTTGTTTTCGTTCAACGCCTCGACTACCCCCTGAAACGCGTCGGGGGAGGTTAAGATTTCAAAGCTGTCGTCCTCTTCCAAAAAGTCGTCCGCGCCGGCGTCGAGAACCAACATCATCAAATCATCGGAAGGCATCTCACACTCCTCCTTATCAATGATGATCTGTCCCTTCTCGTCGAACATGTAGGAAACACAGCCCGGAGTACCCACGTTGCCGTTGCCCTTGCTGAACGCCGCCTTCACGTTTGCCGCCGTACGGTTCTGGTTGTCGGTCAAGGTCTCGACAATGATTGCCGTGCCGCCGGGGCCGTATCCTTCGTAGGTGATTGCCTTGTAATCGACATTCGACCCTTCGCCGCTCGCCTTTTTGATGCCGCGCTCGATGGTGTCGTTGGGCATGTTGTTCGCCTTCGCCTTCGCGATGACCGTCGCAAGCTTGAAGTTATTGTTCGGGTCAGGGCCTCCTTCCTTCACCGCGACCGCGATTTCGCGACCGATGATGGTGAAAATCTTGCCCTTCGCCGCGTCGTTTTTTTCCTTCTTGTGTTTAATGTTCGCAAACTTGGAATGTCCGCTCATTTCACTCCTCCGTCGTTCGATTCGCTTGCACCTCGCATCCTGATTCGTCTTCGACGAAGCTCGGTGCAACTCTCTCTTGTTCTACTTGTTCATACGCCCTCAGCAGCAAGTGCTTCGGGCTGAGATATACAAATCCGGCTAAATCACTTCACTCCTCCGTCGTTCGATTCGCTTGTCTTTTTCGTCACCAGCACACTCTGTACCATATGGTTCTTCACCGACATGACCTTGAAGTGATAGTCACCCTCGTCGAATTCAAACTCCTCATCATCCTCCGGGATGTGCTCCAATTTTGAAATCACAAACCCGTTGACGGTCTCGACATCAAGGTCATCAAAGGATAAGTCAAACTTCTCCTCCAGCTCCTCGAGCGGCGTCTTGCCGTCGATCAAGAACTCATCCTTTTTCGCGGTTTCCTCGATGTAGGCTTCATCCTCGTCATACTCATCCAGGATGTTGCCCACAATTTCCTCCAAAATATCCTCGATGGTCACAAGCCCTGCCGTCTGACCGTACTCGTCCAGCACGATTGCCATCTGCGTCTTGGACGCCTGCATCGACTTCAACAAATCGTCGATGTTCTTGGTCTCCGGAACATACATGGGCTTGCGCAGGATCTCCTTCAGCTTTCGCACCGGCATGATGGCACGCTCGCATGC